>JAQBNV010000499.1 GCA_028288395.1 Adhaeribacter sp.
CACGCCGAAGAAATAAAACTAAAGCTGAGCCAGGCCATTCAGTATTTATCGGAATCGGAATTTAATGTATTGTCGGGTTTAAAAGATGCGACTTACCTGGTGGGCCAGCTAACGGAATACGGCGAGCAATACAAAGCCCTGAAAGAGCGCCTGGACAGTTGTGCCATTGAACTGAACGATATTGCGGGCGAGCTGGAAGATGCCGAACATAGAACCGAAGCCGACCCGGAAAAAACCGAACAAGTACAGGACCGTCTGAACCTATTGTATACCTTGCAACGGAAGCACCAGGCCCGCAACAACGATGAACTGCTAGCCTTGCAGGCGGAGCTGGAAGATAAAGTAAGCAGCGTACACAGCCTCGACGAAGGTTTAGCCGACATAAAAATTCAGATGGAGGCGGCTTTTTCTCAGGTACAGACGCTGGCAGGGCAATTATCCGAAAGCCGGCAGGCTGTTTTCCGACAGTTTGAAACCGAGCTGCATACCTTACTGGCCGAATTAGGCATGCCCAATGCCCGCCTGGTTATTCAGCACCAAATCGGCACTCCCTCGGCTACCGGTACCGACGTAATCAGTATATTATTTAGTGCGAACAAAGGGGCGGCGCCGCAGACCTTGAGCAAGGCTGCATCGGGCGGCGAATTCTCACGGCTGATGCTTTGCGTTAAATATTTATTAGCCGATAAAACCGCCTTGCCCACTATTATTTTTGATGAGATTGATACCGGTATTTCGGGCGAAGTAGCCGTGAAAGTAGGCCGTATGATGCAGCAAATGGCAAAGAAGCACCAATTGGTGGCTATTTCGCACCTACCTCAGATGGCTGCCCAAGGCGATGCGCATTATTTTGTTTACAAAGACGACCAGGCCGACCGGACCATCAGCCGCATAAAAAAATTAACGGAAGAAGAACGCATCCGGGAAATTGCCCAGATGATTGCCGGGGCCAATCCCAGCGATACTGCTTACCAGAGTGCCCGCGAGTTACTGGCCATGTAATTTCGTTCGTGGTACGTTAATCGGTTCAGTAAGGTGAATTATCAGGAGTTTAAAATTTGCTTAATTCTGCCTGATATTTTGCCCGAACTTATGGTTTAGGGATAGCAAATATAAAATTCAGCAGGAATAAAAATGCAACTACGGCCCGGGTAGTTGCATTTTTAATTTTTAGTAAACTGAATATTTTACACCTTTGTAAACGAAAGCCCAAAAAGATGGATATACTTCCGTATTTAGGGAGTTAAATACCCAATAGGTTAGTGGCTTGGAGCATATTTGATAATATTGCGGTATTGAAAATAAGAATCGACTAAAGAACAACGATTAAAAATAAACGAAAAAATGGCTTATAACTTACTTAAAGGAAAAAGAGGAATCATATTTGGTGCCCTGGACGAAAAATCAATTGCCTGGAAAGTGGCCCTGCAGGCCAAAGCAGAAGGCGCTGAATTTGTGCTGACTAATGCGCCGCTAGCCATGCGCATGGGCGAAATTAACAAATTAGCCGAAACATGCGGTGCACAGGTTATTCCGGCCGATGCGACTTCGGTGGAAGATCTGGAAAACCTGTTTACCAAGGCCCAGGAAATATTGGGTGGCAAAATAGATTTTGTACTGCACTCCATTGGCATGAGTCCTAATATCCGGAAAGGTAAATCTTACGGCGATCTGAATTACGAATGGTTCCTGAAAACCCTGGATATATCGGCTTTATCTTTTCATAAAGTAATGGCCGTAGCCGAAAAGCTTGATGCCATGAACGAGTGGGGTTCTATTGTGGCCTTGTCTTATATTGCAGCCCAACGCGTATTCCCCGATTATACCGATATGGCCCAGGCCAAAGCGATGCTCGAATCAATTGCGCGCAGCTACGGTTACCGGATGGCCCGGCAGAAAAAAGTACGGGTAAATACCATCTCACAATCGCCCACTAAAACGACGGCGGGTACCGGTGTAGGCGGCTTCGATGTGTTTTTTGAATATTCCGATAAAATGTCGCCGCTGGGCAACGCGCCGGCCGAAGCCTGCGCTGATTATTGCATTACCTTGTTCTCGGATTTAACCCGGTTCGTAAACATGCAAAATTTACTGCACGATGGTGGGTTCTCCAGCATGGGTATTTCGGAAGAGGTAGTAAAATTAATGAGTGCCAACCAACCACAATAGGGGCAAAAAATATAAATTTAAAAAGGAGCGGCTCATTTTTTTAGATGAGCCGCTCCTTTCTTTTACGGGTGCTAATTATTAATCTTCCCGGTTTACGGTATTTATATCAAACGCCGGTACACAAACCGACCAATATTCGTTTTCTTCCGCAAACGGATTGGAATATTGAACCCGGGCACCGGTTTGCACCAGGATGGTTTCCCCAGCCTGCAATATTATTTCTTCCCCGTCTACTTCTACCATTTTGCGGCCCCGGATCATGATGGTAATCTCGTCAAATTCCGGTTTCTGGTGAGGCTCCGACCAATACGGCGGCGCTATCATATGGGCAATGCTGTACGCCGGCGTGCGGGTAGTAGCTAAACCAAAATGTTCTTCTATGAGTTTACCGTCGTTGGTAGGTACCCGGAAAGGTTTAGCTGGTTTAATGTATTTTTTGGTGCTCATTCTTTTACAAGTGCTTTATACAAAAGAAACATTTATTCGGGGCAGGCGCCTTTCGTAAAAGCCGTTACCCCGGCATTTTCGGCCTGGCAGGCGTTGCCGTAAGTTTTGTTGTTACAGCCGCACACCGGCTCGTACTGCATGGTACACAAAGCTTCCGGGTTTATTTTGGCAGTATCGATACAGGTTAATTGCGTCGGTTTACAAGTTACCAGGAGCAATCCGGCTAGCCCGTAAAAATAATTTTTCAGCGCACCGTAATTACCATGTTTTCTTACCATTTATGAAGGGTATTTTCCCCGTTAATATTTACCTTTAAAAATATGATTTAGCCAGGATTGATTTTCCTGGTATTTTGATAAGTAAGGTACGGTAAAATTTTTATATCCGTCAATGGGATACCGACGTTATTTCCTGCTATCGTTTACGCTGGAGCTCTTTTTATTTTAAGAAGCGGAAAGTTGTGGATTTGTTCCTTTAAAAGGAACGATATATATATTAATTAATCATTAATCTTAACCATTACCCCCTGCCACCGTATAAAAAAGTTAATACAGAAGAAATTTCGCTTATACGCCTGCCTACAGCTGGTTCACAAGAGATATTGCCTTTTTAATCAATTAGTGTAAACCTTAAAGGAATAAACAAATGTTAAATAATGTAAATGACAAAAGTGGTAAAATATTAGTGGCACTGCTGGCTGGTGCCAGCGCCGGAATAATTGCCGGTTTGTTAATGGCGCCCGAAGCGGGTAAAGGTACCCGTGATAGCATCAAACGCCGCGCCCGCGACTGGAGCGATGAATTAGATCAGGTTGTTCGGAAATATTTGAGCAAACTCGAAGAATTAAATATTACCGGTACCGGTAGCAGCTTAAAAATGCAGGGATCCTGGGATGAGGTAAAAGGACGGTTGAAAAGTCAGTACGGCGATTTGACAGATGAGGAACTGACTTACAGCGAAGGGCAGGCGGATCAGTTAGTGGGTAACTTAGAAAATAAACTAGGTAAAACCAAAGCCGAAATAAGACGCCTGATTGCCGAAATTTAGCCTTTAGCCATAATGGAATCAGATAATCCTGAATTTATTATGAAATTATCTAAAGCTTTTTACCTTTGTGCCCAGGCTAAAAGTTTAAAATATAGCTATAACTTAATATAAATAGATTCGTTATTACCCTGAAATTGGCCTAACGGATTATTTAAAAACTTTAAAAATAAAATCTACAACTATGAAAGACAACAGTGGAAAAATCCTTTTAGCATTATTAGCAGGTGCAAGTGCCGGTATTGTAGCAGGCTTATTAATGGCCCCCGATAGCGGAATCGTATCGAGAGATAATCTGAAAAAATATGCTGGTAAATTAAGCAAAGATCTGGAAAAAACTTTCCAGGATAATTATAGTAAATTAAGCAGCCTGAATGCAGGTGATTTGTTGGGTAGCCTGGGTTTAGGCGGAAAAGCAGAAGGTGGTAGCCAAGGTGGCAGTGCATCAGGTGGCAGTGCATCTGGTAGCGTAGCCGGCGCAACCGGTTCTGATGCTAGTTCAGGCAATCCTCCGAGAGGCGGCAGATCGGCCGGCGGAACCAACCCTACCGGCGCAGGTCCGGAAGTAGGCGAAGACGCTTAATTTCCTGAGTAATTAAATAAAAAGGCCTTTCCTATTTATCAGGAAAGGCCTTTTTGATTTTATGAATTGTTATTTTAACTTCTTTATTCTGGTCTTTCGGCTTTCATCTGGGGAAAGAACAGCACGTCCTGGATAGAATTGGAATTGGTCATGATCATACTCAAACGGTCGATACCAATACCCAGGCCGGCCGTAGGAGGCATGCCGTACTCCAGCGCCCGCAGGAAGTCTTCGTCCAGCACCATGGCTTCGGTGTCGCCGCGGCGGCCCAGTTCCAGTTGTTCCTCAAAGCGGGCGCGCTGGTCTATCGGGTCGTTCAGTTCCGAGAAGGCATTGCAGATTTCCTTGCCATTGCAAATCGCCTCAAACCGTTCTACCAAACCTTCTTTGCTGCGGTGACGCTTGGCCAACGGCGACATCTCAACCGGGTAATCGGTAATAAAGGTGGGCTGGATCAGGTGTGGCTCGCACATTTCCCCGAATATTTCGTCTATTATCTTTCCTTTACCTATTTTGGGGTCGAGGCGGATTCCTAGCTTTTCGCCCGTTGCCCGTAGTTCCGGCTCTTCCATGGTAGAAATATCAATTTTGGTGAAATGCTCGATGGCTTCAAACATGGTGTAGCGTTGCCAGGGGCGGGCAAAATTAATTTTGTTTTCGCCGACCTGTACTTCGGTGGTGCCGTGTAAATCCAGGGCTACTTTCTCCACCATTTCTTCCACCAGGTCCATCATCCAATAATAATCTTTGTAGGCCACGTATAGCTCTACCTGGGTAAATTCGGGATTATGGAAACGGCTCATGCCTTCGTTTCGGAAATCTTTCGCAAACTCGTATACGCCATCGAAGCCACCTACGATCAGGCGTTTCAGGTATAATTCGTTCGCAATCCGGAGGTATAGGGTCATGTCCAGGGTATTGTGGTGCGTTTTAAACGGTCGCGCCGCGGCGCCGCCGTACAATGGCTGCAGAATAGGTGTTTCTACCTCCAAATAGCCTTTAGCGTTCAAAAACTGCCGCATGGAATTTGTAAGCTGGGTGCGCTTAATAAAGGTTTCGCGGACCTGCGGATTAACCACTAAGTCTACGTACCGCTGGCGGTAGCGCATCTCAGGGTCGGTAAAGGCATCGTAGGTAACTTTATTGCCCTGGTCATCTACCACTTCTTTTACTACCGGGAGGGGCTTCAACGATTTGGTTAATAATTTAAGCTCCGTTACGTGAACCGATATTTCCCCGACCTGGGTTATAAAAACATGTCCCCGGATACCGATAAAATCGCCGATATCGAGCATCTTTTTAAATATATCGTTGTACAGGGCTTTGTCTTCACCCGGGGCAATGTCGTCGCGTGAAATATATAACTGAATGCGACCCGTGCTGTCCATGAGTTCGGCAAATGAAGCCTTGCCCATAATCCGACGGCTCATGAGACGGCCGGCCAGGTAAACATCCTGGTAATCGCCCGAATCTGCTTTAAAATTTTCTTTTATTTCTTTGGCAAAGGCCGATACGGGAAACAGCTCGGAGGGGTAAGGATTAATGCCTTTACTCTGTAGCTGCTCGCGCTCGTGGCGCCGACGTATTTCCTGTTCGCTTAACTGCATGCGGTTAATATTTTGTTTACTGATTAGAAGCCACAAATTTGATAAATATTTTGGCAGGATTCTAACTTTTGCGGCAACTTCTGAAATTAGCTGCCGTAATCGCCAATTTGATGCGCAAAATAAAAAGCCGGGTGCTCTTTTATATAGCCAGCGGCCGCATTTATTTTAGCGGAGAACTTAAAATACAGGGGCTATAAAATTATTCTTCCTGGTTTCTTTTATGCCAGAATATTTCGGCGTGTTACTGGCTTTTATTAAAGTAATTTATTAAATTAGAAGAGTAATTCAGGGTTGTTGAAATCCTAATCTGGTATTTGTCGTTTAAATGGCAAAAACGGATTAAAGATGAAGTGCGAAGTTAAGCTGGTTTTTGAAGAGAATGATGGTACGCTTAAATGGCTTTTTAATATTATAACCTACGCCCACCACATAAGTGAGCCACGGGTACAAAAAATGCTGGAGCCCATGCTGAAAGAATTTCTGCACGAAAAAAGTTACCAGCAAGTAATAAAACTGGCGCAAAAGAAAGTTTCGGAAGCAGATTTGGTGCAAAAGCACCTGCCCCAAGGCCTGGTTAAATTTAGTAGTAAGCAGGTAAGTGTACGGGGCGTAAAAATCAAAGCCATGTGCTACATGATAGAACAGGCGGGGGCTATGCAAAGTGCTGCTGAAGGCGAAGAAGTACCGGATTATATATTAAACCTGTTTGACGGATACGAAGATATTTTAAACCGCATGAAAGAGGTTGTTACGGAAGCACTGGTTACAGCCGGAGCCAAGGGCATCCAGATAAAAGAATTTAACAGTAATTAAAATAAGCTTGCTTTTCCTATTCCACTACGAGAGAGACCGAGAGGCTGTGAATATCAACGGATATTCATGGTCTTTTTGTTTATAGCCCTTTCTGATTTTCAAGGCAGCAGTTTTAACGTTTATTTTCAGTGCCACGTCTTTATAGCTGATTACTCTGGATAATCTGTCCGCCCAGGTTCGTAATGTCAGCTTTAGCCTTTTCAAAATCGTCTGGATTTATGGCCCGGGTTCCATCTTCTATCAAAAAAGTTTCAAATTCCAATTCTAAGGCATCTTTGGCGGTATAATACACGCAGTAGTCGCCGGCTAGTCCCATAATATATATCTGGCTTACCTGTTTGCCACGCAGGTAATCGGCCAGGGCCGTGGTTTTGCGATGACCATTGTCATAAAACCCGCTATAGCTGTCTATTTCGGGGTTTGTCCCTTTCCGGAAAATAGCTTCGGCTTTGTTTAGGTTGATGGCAGCGGATAATTGGGCGCCCGGGGTTCCCTGTACGCAATGGGTAGGCCAGAGAACCTGCTCTAAACCGTCGAGGTCAATTTTTTCGAAAGGTTTTTTCCCGCTGTGATTTTTCGCAAAGCTTTTATGGTTGGTTGGGTGCCAGTCCTGGGTAGCAACCACTACCTCAAACCGGGATTGTAACTGGTTGGCCACCGGAATAACTTTATCGCCTTCGGGTACGGCCAGCGCTCCACCCGGTAAAAAATCATTCTGAATATCAATCAGCAGTAAAGCTTTCATATTTTTTTCTTAAAGAGGTAAACTTAATCGTGTTTACGCTTTAATGGCAGTTTGGTAGTACTTTTTTTCAGCACTTACCATTTAGGGTAAAATCTGTAAATAAACTTATCTTATTCCGGATTATTTCCAGCCATCATTTTGGAACATATTTTACAGGTCCGGTAGGCAATCCTGGTTAGCAATAAGGGGCTGGTTCTTTCGATGGCACTATTAGATTTAGCGATTTATATAAGCAGGTATTTTGCAAAAATAACACCTTAAAGGTGAAAAAGCCATTGGTGCGTTTTTTGGCGCAACAACTTGCTGGTCGAAAGATACGGCAGGGCGGCTTTGCTCAAGTTTTAATACGAACCGGTTTTAAAAACAAAAGCATTGCCCGCTTTCCGGAGACAATGCTTTGTATGGATTTGCATATATTTTTAAGCCGCATGGCGGAGTTGGTACATGGTGCTGCCGCCGATTATTGGTTCAACGGTATCACGCAGGCGAGCAGCCACAAAATTATCCTGCAGGTGAGTCGGCAGGGTTGCCACCAACTGCTGGTATTTTTCCAGTCCTATAGCTTTGGCGACATAACTCTCATGGATGCCATTCAGATAACTCACAATATCCAGCAACGATTCGTGAAACAACTTAAAATCAATATCTGCTTCTACGAAGCGATCAATTTCTTTGTGGTTCGACGAAATACGCAGGCGGCTAAGTAAGTCGAAAAGAGTAGTATAACCCAGGCGCCAGGTAATCTGGTTCCAGTGTTGAGTAGTCCATTTATCCAGTATCTTACCCGTTTTAGCGCTGCGCAGGGCCGTTTGACTATTGGCCTGCACCTGGCTCCGGATAGATTTAGCCCGCATCCGCCGGGTTGTCCTTAAAAACTGGCCTATTTGCGCCTGTGCATCTATTTCCTTTTCGGGTATATGCAAACCCGGTTTGAAGCCGGCCAACGGCAACCGGTGAATAGTAAAATCGGGGTAAGAACCGGCTGCATAAAATCCGATGGCCCGCGGGTAAGCGTTGCGTACCACCAGCCGGCCTACTTCCCGGTTTATTAGATCGGCGTGGTTCGTTTTAATATTCAGGGTATACAGGAAGGCCTGCAGACCGGCAAAAATGGTATAGTAAGCCTGCGGAAACGTCCAATGCAAGGCATGCCGCAGATAGTCTTCGCTCCCCAGTTCGGCAGTTGCCCGCAAAGCGTATTCGGTGCTCCAGCTGGTAAGCAATATTTTGCTTACCGCTTCCAAATCTTTCTCGTCCAGTTCGGCGTGGTGTTCCCGGAAGAAAGTAAGATTTGGCAAGCCGTTGTCGTCGGTATGCTGAATATGATAATTCAGGGCAAAGAAATAATTCAGAAATACCTGCGCGGGAATCGATTTTCGCCAAGTCTCCTCCTGCTTTACTTGCTCTTCAGCAAAGAGCGGAATTACGTTTTCGTCAGTTATCTTTTTCATACTAAAGAAACATTAATAAGTGGCTGAATAGTTGCAAATATAGTTAGAATTTATATTTTTTAGCAAAATTAATTTCACTGATAATCAATTAGTTATATACAAATAAAAATTTATTTTTCCTGCTAAATTTATTAGCAAAAAGTAAGCAAGAAGCTATTTTTATGCCAGAATAAAATATTTTGGGGAGAATTTAAAGCGCAAAAGCAAAATAGATTAGTCAAATCCTGATTATAGGCAATTAAAAAAGACTTATAGAAAAATTAATAAGTAAAGTATAATTATAATTATGAATATGAAAGTTTGGATAATATTTTTATAACACCTTAAGATACAATTATTAGGTGTTTATATGTTTTTAGAATATCTGGCATTTTATTAATTTAATATAATCAGAATTAATAAACGGCATTAATAAACATGATTTAAATAGATAAGCGTGATAAATAAAAGTAAACTTAAATTTTTGATAATATAAATAAGTACTATTTAAATTCGAAATAAAGCGTTAATATTGTGCAGTTAATATTATTGGTATTGTTATATTTGGTTTATGCGAAATTTTACGCTAATTTTTCTTCTGACTTTAACCGGCTTTGTAACCGTTGTGCGGGCCCAGGATGCGACGGTTACGCCAAATGCCCCGGTTACCAAAATAAGGTCGGTTATCCCGCAGCAGTACCAGCACAATTATGTATTCTTTAACCCGGCGTTTGCGGGTTCCGAAAGTAAGCGGGAAATTGGCTTGACCGGGCACAAACTTTCGATGGGGGAGACGGGTGGTCCGGCCAATGGCCTGATATATTATCATGCGCCTTCCGGCGCCCGCGAACTCCAGACGGGCATTGGGGTGGTCGCTTCCCTGGAAAGTTTTAGCCCCTATACCAAAGGTAAATTTGGTTTTGTTTATGCCCGGGCTTTGCAATTGAGCAAGAACCTTAGAATAGCCGGCGGCTTGCAATTAAACGGTAAATTCCTGAATATTAATTACCAGGAGTGGCGGGCCTTAAACCCGAATGGGCAATATATTACTTCCGACGACAGCGATGTGTGGCCCGATTTAGATGCCGGCATTTGGGTGAATGCGCACCCGTTTTTTTTCGGCGCTTCTATTTTAAATGTGATGAGCCGGACTTTCGAATTTAAGGCTGATGCTTCGCGTCAGGAGATGCGGGAGGCTTTGCTGACAGGAGGCTTCAAAATCCGGTTTGGCGAACATTACCATCTGACCCCTTCGGTGTTGATGCAGAGAGGTTTAGATGAAACAGTTTCGGAATTTACCTATAGCGCGAATGCCAACATCAAATTTCTGGTGCTGGGCGCTTCTTATCGTACTCACCATGATAAAAATATGCCCTGGGCCTTTACCGGCGGCTTAAACATCCAGGACAAAGTATTTTTAGTACTGTCGGCATCCGTTCCGGAAAAGGAATATTCACAGCTATTAAAACACGAACTGGAAGCCAATCTGCGAGTGCGATTTTAGTATTTATTGCCGCTTGTAATAGATAAGAATAAAGAAATATAACGGCCAAACAAAGCAACCGCTTTCCCTTTGGCCGTTATAAATGGAAAACCAACTTACTAAAAGTTACCTCCTTTAGAGAAACACTTTATTCCCGACTGTCAATAGGGTAGTAACATTCACTCCCGATAGTTGTCACCGCTTATTACCCGGCTACCATAGCTTTTGCAGGATGCTGGCATATTTCAACCGCCTTTTCCTGAAAAGCTAAGGGCTACCCCAATATTTGATATGGCTTAATACCTACGCAAAGCAGCCCTGGCCGCTTGTTATCACCATAAGCGTCAGGTTAAGAGAAGATTAACCTTGACAGCTGCTTCAAGTTTAACGAAGTGTAACTTGGAGCTACTTAATTTAGCCAGTTTTCAACTGGCTGGAAGTTGGAAACTTCCATTCATAAAAAACACACCAGCTACAAGCTGTTGCGAGCTTCTTGAGCGAGCACACATGATTTATTGGTAAATATTCTTTAACCTTACGTCTATGATGTTATCCCGGCCCGTTATTAGCAACAGCCTTTTGAAAGGGGGCTCTCTGGGGAATGATGCATCATTTTGCGAAAGTCCTGATTTTATTGCTTATTCGTTTCCGGTAAAAGGTTTATACGGACAGCTTGGTGAAATTTATATAAATCGGATTCTTGATCTCACTTCCCCTTGTGCTGCCAGGCGCTAACGTTTTGCGTGGCAACCGTTTCCTTTACCTGCAACCGGAGGCCTTGTTTTTACTGCCGACTGCCACGAAAAGGGTAAAATAGGCCATTTGGGCGGGAAGAAAAAAAGTAATCCGGGCCGGCATACAGAATATTATTAACTACGTTCATGCTTAAAATAACTAAATCTATTCTGGTTATACTGGTCTTCTTGTGGTTGCCGGCCTTCGGGTTTTGTCAGGAGGCGAAAGAGATAAAGCGCTTTAAAGTTGATGCGGCGCAGCAAGGGGTAGCGGTAGATAAAAAGTATTTCTATGTTATTAACAACCGCACCATTGTTAAACACCGCAAAACAGATGGCCGCGAGGTGGCCAAATGGGATGGTACGGCCGCCGGCATAAAACATTTAAACAGCGGCAATATTATCCAGGGAAAACTTTATTGCGCCAGTTCCAACTTCCCGGAGCAGCCCATGGCCGGGTCTATTGAAATATTTGATGCAGCTACGCTAAAACATATCGGCAGCCATAGTTTTGGGATAGGCAATGGTTCCGTTACCTGGCTGGATAAACACGCTGGTTTCTGGTGGGTAGGCTTTGCGCATTACTCGGGCAAATACGCGGTGGAAGGAAAAGATACCCGCTGGACTTCCCTGGTAAAATATTCCAAAGACTGGGCTCCTCTGGAATCGTGGGTTTACCCGGCAAACATTGTGGAAGCCTTTAAGCCAATGAGCAATTCCGGCGGCAGCTGGAGCAAAGATGGTTACCTGTACTGTACCGGCCATGATAAGCCGGAACTTTATGTTATGAAATTACCCAAAAGCGGGTATATCCTGGAACATGTAAAAACCATCCCGGCCACGATCCACGGCCAAGGCATTGCCATAGACCGAACCAACAAGAAAAAACTGATTATTTATGGCTTGAGCGAAAAAAAGGAAGCCACCATTATGGTTAATGAAATAGAGTGATTTTGTAAATTAAATTTAGTGTATTGTGACTTCTAATAAATATTAATTTACATTATTTTCTAAGGTGGTTAAAAATAGCAGCGTTAAATATTTTACGATGATTTCTAATTTGGTGGAGAATGGAGGGGGAATCCATTATAACGCTAGCTCTTTTTGCATAGGAAAAATAATTAGTTTTATATTTAGTTGCGGCTTTTTCAACCTCATAATAATATTGCCCCTCATTATTCTTTACTAGTTTCTTTCTTTT
>JAQBNV010000557.1 GCA_028288395.1 Adhaeribacter sp.
AAACAGCATGGGCAGGTAAGGACTTACGAGTACGGCTCCCGCCAGCAGCTTTTGCATTTCGAAGCTCACCAATTGGCTGGTCCGTTCACCCAGCATGCGGTTACCAACCTGATCATGGTTTTGGGAGAAAACCACGAATTGCCTGCCCGGATTATCCTGGGCTTTAACACCGAATGTTTTGAGCCGGTGGGGCGAATACTGGCCATCGTACACGTAGGCATCTTTATAAGACTTAGCCAAATGATCGATGCCGGTAAAATCAGCGTAATAACCGGTTTTTTCGGCTGTGGCTGTTACCCGCAGGGCATGGTGAAATTCGTCGATCCACTGGGCATCCATGCCGTAACCCTGATCTTCCAGCGGGTTGATAAAGCGGGTATCGTTCAGGTCCGATTCTACAATCAGGTGGTGCCGGCGACCGGTATTTTGCGTTAATTGATCGGTGTAGAGCTTTATTTCCCGCAGAATATGGGTTGGGCTGAAATCCTTAATGGCGTGCACAGCGTCGAGCCGCAGGGCATCAATGTGGAAATCGCGAAACCACATGAGTACATTCTGAATAAAATATTGCCGCACGCCATCGCATTCTGCATCGTCGAAGTTTATAGCTGGCCCCCAGGGGGTATTGTATTTGGAAGTAAAGTAAGGCCCGTAATCGCCCAGGTAATTCCCCTCAGGTCCCAGGTGGTTGTATACCACATCGAGCACTACGGCCAACCCTTTCTGGTGACAAGTATCTACCAGCTGTTGCAAGCCCGCCGGTCCGCCGTAGGAATCCTGCACCGCGAAAGGAAATACGCCATCGTAGCCCCAATTGCGCGCTCCCGGAAACTGGGCTACCGGCATTATTTCAATGGCGGTGACACCCAGCTCCAGGAGGTAATCAAGTTTTTCGGCGAGGCCCGCAAAAGTACCGGCGGGCGAGAAAGTACCTGTGTGTAATTCGTAAAAAATATAATTTTCTAAATCCGGATTTTTCCAGCCACCATCCGACCAGGTATATTCTTTTACATTATAGGCCTGCGATGGTCCATGAACCCCTTCCGGCTGAAAGAGCGAAGCCGGATCGGGCCGGTGTTTATCGCCATTTAAAACAAATTTATAATTATCACCCGGCTCTATCTGGTAAGTTTGGGTGTGCCAGTAGCCAAAATCCTCCCGTTTCAGCGGAATGGAGAGGTTTAAATCCGGTAAATTTACTTCAACCTGGTGGGCTTTCGGGGCCCACACAACCACCGACGCTTCGCCGCTGGCACTGAAATTTATACCCAGCGACCTTTCATTAATATCCCGATGCCTCATATTTCTTAATTTAAAAATATAGGGTGTTTCAAAAGTACAACAGACCGGCCTTCTACCCGGATCAATTCACCGGCTTCGAAGCTTTCGCCTTCCTCCGCAATAATATCCTGGTTGGTGTCGAGTACCTTGGTCCATTGGGTACCATATTTTTCCGGAGGCAAGCTATAATCCAACGCTTCGTGGTAGGCATTAAAGATTACGTAAAAGCTATCGTCAATGATATGTTCGCCTTTAGGTCCCTGGGTATGAACGCCCCGGCCATTTAAATATACACCTAAAGATTTTGCAAAATGCTGATCCCAGTGTTCTTCGTTCATTTCCGAACCATCGGGCAAAAACCAGGCAATATCTTCTAAACCAATCCCTTTAATGGGTTGCCCCTGAAACCAGCGCCGCCGGCAGAATACCGGGTGGTTTTTACGCAGCTGAATCAGTTTGCGGGTAAAGTCTAATAATGTCGCATCGGCATTAACCCAATCGAGCCAGGATATTTCATTGTCCTGACAATAAGCATTATTATTGCCGCCCTGGGTGCGACCTATTTCATCGCCGGCCAGCAACATGGGTACCCCCTGGGACAAAAATAAGGTAGTGAGCAGATTTCTTTTTTGCCGGTTCCGTAGCGTAATTATTTCCGGATCATCGGTTGGACCTTCGGCGCCGCAGTTCCAGGAACGGTTATGATCTTCACCGTCATTATTATTTTCGCCGTTTGCTTCGTTGTGCTTCTCGTTGTAAGAAACAAGGTCGTTCAGGGGAAAACCGTCGTGCGCCGTAATAAAGTTAATGCTGGCGGTAGGCCGGCGGTAATCGTCCTGGTACAGGTCGGGGCTGCCAGTAAAACGCAGGCCAAATTCACCCAGTACACTGTCAGCACCACGCCAGAAATCCCGGATATTGTCGCGGTACATGCCATTCCACTCGGCCCAACCCGGCGGAAACTTTCCAACCTGGTAACCGCCTTCCCCAATATCCCAGGGTTCGGCAATGAGTTTAACCTGTGAAATAATCGGATCCTGATGTATAATATCAAAAAAGGCGCTGAGCCGGTCTACTTCGTGCAGTTCACGGGCCAGGGTAGCCGCCAGATCAAACCGGAAACCGTCTACGTGCATTTCCGTTATCCAGTACCGCAAGCTATCCATCATCAGCCGGAGTACATTGGGCAGATTGGCATTCAGGGTATTGCCGGTACCGGTATAATCCATGTAATACCGCTTATTGTCTTCCATCAGCCGGTAGTAAGCCGCATTGTCGATACCTTTAAAAGAAAGGGTAGGGCCCATGTGATTGCCTTCGGCCGTGTGGTTGTATACTACGTCCAGAATAACTTCGATGCCAGCCTGGTGCAATTGCTTAACCATTTCTTTAAATTCTACCACCTGCTCACCCAGGGTACCGCTGCTGGCATACCGCACATCTGGCGCAAAGAAACCAATGGTATTATACCCCCAGTAATTATTAAGCCCTTTGTCCTGCAAAATACTGTCGTTCACAAACTGGTGCACCGGCATTAATTCTACAGCCGTAATGCCGAGGTCCTGGAGATATTTGATGGTAACCGGATGGGCCATGGCGGCATAAGAACCTCTTATCTTTGCCGGAATATCAGGGTGCATTTTGGTAAAGCCTTTTACATGCGTTTCGTAAATAATGGATTTATAATAAGGAACCTTAGGGGGCTTATCGCCTTCCCAATCAAAGCCGGGGTCGATAACCACCGATTTGGGAATATAGGGAGCGCTGTCCTCGTCATTAAAACTTAAATCTTCATCAGGATGGCCCATTTCGTAGCCGAATAAGGAGTTGTGCCATTGGATACTCCCCGAAATTGCTTTAGCGTACGGATCAATAAGTAATTTATTTGGATTGTAACGAGACCCGTTCTGGGGATCAAAAGGGCCATAAACCCGGTAACCATACAATTGGCCCGGCAATAAATCCGGCACATATATGTGCCAGATATGGTGGGTACGTTCCTTCATCCGGATTTTAAAGACCTCGGTTTGGTCTTCAACTGAATTAAATAAGCATAGATCTACTCCGGTGGCGTTATCTGCATAGAGGGCAAAGTTTACGCCTTCTACGTCCCAGGTAGCGCCCAACGGATATGGGCTTCCGGGATATACAACAGTATTCATGTTTTATTATGGTCGGTTAAATGTAGGTTGGGTAAAATTTGGAAAGTAGAACCCTTTTACGGCCAAATGAAAAATTAGTCTAATTAGGATAAAAGAAAAGATAGAATTCCCAAACTGGATGTGTGCTCAAATATTCGGAAAAATTACTGGACACAGCTTTAAGTAACTGGTTTACTACCCATACCCAAAAGTTAATTATAATAAGGATGCTTCGGTAAAAAGTTTTGCCGGATCAGAAATTTATGTGTTATCCGGAAATGTTTAAGTATTTAATACAAATAAGAACTTCCGCCTCTGAATTAATACGTAAAAATGACCGGCAACATCATAAATCTTTTCTAATAAGTGGCAAAACTTAACTTTCCTGTAAAAAATCCGAATATGTAGCCGATTGAAGAAAGCGCCTGTTTCCAGGGCTAACCAGTATTTACCAGAATGAATATTTAAAACATAGAACTCATGGCGATTATCGGCTACCATAATTCACACGAACAATTTAAACCTAGTGTTTTATTAAATTACGTACGGTTGGCCGAGCAGGCAGGCTTCAAGGGTGCTTTGTCATCGGATCATTTTCATCCCTGGAGTAATAGCCAGGGCGAAAGCGGATTTGCCTGGTCGTGGCTGGGTGCGGCATTGCAGACAACGAATTTGCCTTTTGGCGTGGTTAATGCCCCCGGGCAGCGCTACCACCCGGCCATTATTGCCCAGGCAGCTGCCACCCTGGCCGAAATGTTTCCCGAACGTTTTTTTATATGCCTGGGCTCCGGGCAAGCGCTGAACGAAATGATTACCGGCGATAAATGGCCGACCAAAGCCGAACGAAATGCCCGGCTAACCGAATCGGTCGCTATTATCCGGGCGCTCTGGAACGGGGAGCGGGTAACACACAAAGGCCTCGTAACCGTAGAAGAAGCCCAGCTTTATACCCTTCCCCGCATCAAACCCCTGATAGTTGGGGCTGCTGTTTCGGCCAA
>JAQBNV010000574.1 GCA_028288395.1 Adhaeribacter sp.
AATCATAAGTATTATTTATTTCTCTCTTTACCATGAAACAATATTTAAAAATTTTCAGCTTTAGTCCCACCATCAATTACCGGCTTGAGATTCTCGCTGGTTTAACCGTTGCCCTGGCCCTTATTCCCGAAGCAGTAGCTTTCTCTATGATTGCCGGTTTGCCTCCCCTGGTTGGCTTGTATGCCGCTTTTGTGATGGGCCTGATAACGGCGCTTTTCGGCGGCCGGCCTGGCATGATATCGGGAGCCACCGGGGCGATTGCCGTGGTAATTGTGGTGTTGGCAAAAACGCAGGGAATTGAATATGTTTTTGCGGCAGTTATCCTGGCGGGCGTATTCCAAATAATTATCGGCTTACTTAAATTAGGGAAGCTGATTCGCCTGGTACCGCATCCGGTTATGTTCGGCTTCGTGAATGGTTTGGCCATCATTATATTTATGGCGCAACTTAGCCAGTTTAAAACGGTAGTGAACGGCGATGCGGTATGGATGAGTGGGATGCCCCTGTATACCATGTTAGGTTTAGTGGCTTTAACAATTGCTATTATCGTATTTTTACCTAAACTTACCAAAGCCGTACCAGCCTCCCTCGTTGCTATTCTGGTAGTTTTTGTCATTGTAATCGCGTTTAATATTGATACCAAAACCGTAGGCGACATCGCCTTTATCAGTGGCGGATTTCCTCCTTTTCACATTCCGGCGGTTCCATTTGATTTAGAAACCCTCCAGATCATTTTACCTTATGCGGCTATAATGGCTGGCGTGGGCTTGATTGAAAGTTTGTTGACGCTGAATCTGATAGACCAGATAACGGAAACCCGCGGCAATGGCAACCGGGAATGCCTCGCTCAGGGTGGCGCCAATATTTTGAGTGGTTTGTTCTTCGGAATGGGTGGCTGCGCCATGATTGGTCAGAGCCTTATCAACGTGTCGTCGGGTGCCCGGGCACGTTTGTCTGGTATTATTGCGGCGCTGACACTGTTAATGTTTATAATGTTTGCCGGCCCCTTAATCGAGCGCGTTCCGATGGCGGCATTAACCGGCGTTATGATTATGGTTTCGGTCGGAACTTTCGAATGGATAAGCTTTAAATTAATCGGCAAGATGCCGGCTTCAGATGTAATAGTGGGCATTTTGGTGGCAGCAATTACCGTGTTGTTACATAACCTGGCTTTAGCCGTACTCACCGGTGTTATTATTTCGGCGCTGGTATTTGCCTGGGAAAGTGCCCGCCGCATCCGGGCCCGGAAGTACATCGATGAACAAGGCGTAAAACATTACGAATTATTCGGCCCGCTATTTTTTGGTTCCGTTACAGCCTTTCAGGAAAAATTTGATGTGCGAAATGACCCGGCGGAGATAATAATCGATTTTAAAGAGAGCAGGATAGCGGATATGTCGGCCATTGAAGCGGTAAACGTATTAACAGAACGATATCACAAGCAAGGAAAAAAACTGCACCTGCGTAATTTAAGCGATAGCAGCTACCGCAAGTTATTAAAAGCAGACGCTATTATTGATGTAAACATCTTAGCGCCTACCTATGAAAGGCTAACGGATAAATATTAAATTCCCTTTATTAAAACAGGATTTATCAGCCTCCCCGCAATAACGTTGACCTGGCATATATATATGCCGTAAAACCGGCAGAAACATTGAACCTCTTCTCCTGATTCTTCGTTCTCTACGTCTTTGCCTTTTTTCCAAATGACTCGTAAGCAACACGTTATCATAATCCTGATTTTAGGATCGCTATCTACAATCAGTCCTTTTTCCATTGATATGTATTTGCCGGGGTTCCCGGCAATTGCCGAAGACCTGCATACCACCATCGACCAGGTACAATTATCCCTTACCAGTTACCTGATTGGTATTGCCCTGGGCCAGTTACTTTATGGCCCACTTCTAGACCGGTTTGGCCGTAAAATGCCGCTTTATGCCGGATTGGCCTTATATATTTTATCGTCGATAGGCTGCGCCTTAACTACCTCCGTCGAGACCTTGATAGTAATGCGTTTTTTACAGGCAGTTGGGGGTTGTGCTGGTATGGTAGCGGCCATGGCGCTGGTGCGCGACTTATATCCGATAAGCGAAACGGCCAAAATATTATCTTTGTTAACCCTGGTTATTGCTGTATCGCCCATGATTGCGCCTACGTTAGGAGCTTATGTTACGGCTACGGTTGGGTGGCATTATGTTTTTCTCATTTTAGCGGGCATTGCCGCCTTAATTGTGGTGGGCATTTATACCTTTTTACCTAATGGCAGCAAACCCGATCTTTCTTTATCGTTGCGCCCCAAAGCCGTTATTACCAATTTCTATAGTGTCGTTAAAAACCCGCAGTTTCTGATTTATACCCTGGCCGGCGGTATCGGTGCTGCAGCACCATTTGCGTATATTTCCGGCTCCCCAGATGTTTTCCTGAATATTTACAAAGTCAGCGAACAGGAATACGGCTGGATATTCGCTTTTCTGGCTTCGGCCATGATAGGATCTACGCAGGTAAATACGCTTCTACTCCGTCGTTTTACCAGCGAACAACTTATTAAGGTAGCCTTAACCGGCCAGTCGGTTATTGCCGTTTTGCTGGTGATAGGAACCGTGGGTGGATGGCTGGATCAATACAGCCTGATTGGTTTATTGTTCCTGTTCCTGTGCGGTCAGGGTTTAAATGTACCCAATGCCTCGGCGCTTTCGCTGGCTCCTTTTGCTAAACAAGCCGGCAGTGCTTCTGCCTTAATGGGTAGCCTACGTATGGGTATAGGCGCCTTTGCTTCGGCAACTGTAAGCTTACTGCACAATGGCACTACATTGCCCATGGTAAGCGTTATGGGATTCTGCGCCGTTAGTGGCTTAATAATTCTTTTGGTTGGCCGGAAGCTTTATGGCGGAGAAATAGAACGCGCTCAAATAGAAGCGGGGAAAGTAGAAGAAGCGGTAGCGCTGGGAGAAGCAAAATTGTAAATTTACACCAAAATGCACAAACTATATTCCATAGAAAAATACAGGAAAGATAGCCTTGTAAGCTTTTAAAAAAAGCTGTTAATTAACTATGAAAAGATGTAATGAGAGATGGTATTACCTCGCGGATGTATCCTGAACAAACCAGGCGTCGGCATTATCTTTTACTAGAGCTTATTTAAGTTTGGCATTTGTAAGGAAGAATGGCTGGAATATGGTTCTCCGGAAGCGTTTTTAAGCGGCGTAGCAGCGCTACTGGGTGAAGAAAAAGCGAACAGGATTTCTTATTATGGACGTTTGCAGCACAAAGACAAAATTTAATCAGGCTCTTAACCGGATAAAATACTCAAGCATTATTGCGTTTTAATTTATCCTGGCTCAGGTTATCAACCGGACGC
This sequence comes from Adhaeribacter sp., assembly GCA_028288395.1. GTDB lineage: Bacteria > Bacteroidota > Bacteroidia > Cytophagales > Hymenobacteraceae > Adhaeribacter. The sequence continues at coordinate 3,359 of JAQBNV010000574.1, forward strand.
GCATTTACCTGCCAGATAAGGTATTTTACTACCACCAGTACATAAAACCCAACTACCGCGCCTACGGTATTAAACATCAAATCATCTATATCGAAAATGCCCAGACTAAAAATATATTGGGTTACTTCTGCCGCAAAGCTGATGCAAAAACCCGACAAGGCAATTTTCAGGAAATTATTAAGTTTCTTAAATACCAGAGGTGCCAAAAACCCCCACGGCAATAGTAATACCAGG
>JAQBNV010000615.1 GCA_028288395.1 Adhaeribacter sp.
ACGTGGCCAATATTGGCCAGTTTAGCGTTCGTCGACCAATTTTTGAGGAAAGGAGTGTTTTCGCCGATTAATTCTGAGGTTAACCCTACTACATCTATAACTATGGTTTTGCGCATATACTTGAAAGCTTTTTATTAGCCGGTTGGTTGTTTCCTAAACGCCGGAATCAGGAAAAAAATATGTTTGCTCCCTTAGGATTCGTTTAAACCAGTCCACAATTTAAATAAGATACCTTAAATATTGCCTGACTTTTCCAGCTTTTAACCCTGGCATGATTAAATAATAAGCGGAACGAAAATAGCTGTTCCGCTCCGCTTTAATAATTACTTAAAATAAATATATAAAGGCAAAAAGGCTGCCTGTCTTTAATCCTGTACGTTAAAATGTTGCAACACCCACTTCAGTTCCCGCTCAATGGAAGCGCCTAATTCCAGTTTTATGTCGGCTGGTAATACGTCCCAGGTATAGGTTTCTACTTCCAGGTATTTGGTTATTTGTTTTTCTTCCAGCAGGCGCAGTACTTTTAATATTTCGGCTTGGGTAGACTGCAACTGGTTATACCGGTCCAGGAAAATGGGTACGTGGAAGTGCGTCCGCCATTCGGCTGCTTCCGGATCAGATAAATGGGCGAGGGCCGGCGTTAGATCCGGGTACTGGGTAAGGGTGCCGTCGGTGTTGCGCACCAGCACCTGGTGCAGGTACGTCGATTCGGAAAACTGCTCGAACTGGCTGGCCAGGTTCTGCCGTTCGGTTGGATCCGCTGGCAAATCGGCTTTCAGGGCCGCGCTCAACTGTACCCGGCCCACTTTTATGCCTCTTTTTTCCAGTTGGTTAAAAACGGTTTCGGGCTCTTCGTAGGTGAGGGCAAAATGGCAAACATCGTAACACAACCGGAGGTGGTTTTTGAGGGTTTCGGTGGCCATGGCCTGGCTCATGCCCAGGCGGCTTTGCAAATAATCAGTTACCTGGGGCAGGAGCCAGTTATCGTAATAATTCAGAAATTCGGTGCCGTTCTCCAGGAGGCCGTCGGGTTCGGGCTCAATATCCAGGTGAATCAGTTTGCCGGTATGGTTTCGCCGGTGGTACAGGTCTTCTACTAAAAGGGCCAGCTGCTGGGTGCACTGGCGGAATACCTCTTCGGTTTTTTCGGCGTTACCGCCCAACCAGGGCTTATAAGAAAGCGGCGAAGTAGAGATACCGCCCTCAAGTTCCCGGGGTAATAAAAAAGACAATATGCGAGCCAGTCGTTTGGTATATTCCAGGCGTTCGGGTGTGGTCCAATCGGGCTGGTGCACTTCGTCTTTTACCACCGTGCCATGAAAGTTGCCAAACGGAAAACCATTAATAATATGCACATACAAGCCGTTTACATCGAGCCAGTTTTTAAATTCCGGTAAGTTGTTTTCCTGTTCCAGTTCTGTGCTGGCCGTATCGGAGAGGCGTAAGCCAATGCCAAAAGGTTTGTCCGGTGAAATATTTTCTTTTAGCGGAAGGAGGTAGGTTTTAAGACTTTCGTAAACGGTGGCCCAGTTTTCACCGGGATGAATATTGGTGCAGTATGTTAAATGATAGCCTTTGCCGATGTTCATAGATTACATGATTAAAATTGTAAGCAGTCTGAAAGTTAACGGGAATCGGGCAAAGTTATATTAGATTTTCCAATATTTCTGCTTTATCTGGGCCATATAAAGAAAGGTAAAAGGTGATAAACCGCTTTCCTGCATCCTGTTCTATCGTTTTAGTGCCTCACCGAAAGCTGAACCTTTACAATTTTTTCTCGGCTGGGGTAGTTAAATAAAGCTATGCGCCGCCTTTCGGCGGCGTTCCATATTGGTAGGTCCGGATTTTAACTTCTTTCCATCTGCCAGAAACAAAAGCCGCCGTTTTTTATACGTTTGGTATACGCAATAAAATTTAACCGGGCGACTTGGTTAAAAGAAGCCGGCCGGCAAACAAATGAAGAACCCTGGATATATTTTATTTTTTTCCTGAAGCATACGACGCCAGCAATTTGGTCACTGCTTCGTCGCCCATTAGGGCGTAGGCCGGCCGGGTATGTTGCGCATTAAACACCCGCAGTTTGGCTTCCGGTTCTACCGTAACAAAGCTTTCATTAATTTCTCCCTGCGCATTACTCACTTTCGCCAAAGATAATTGCAGGTGCCTGGCTAAGAATTTATAAGCGGCTATTCTTTTATTAATACCATAATCGTGGCCCTCGTCGGGCAAATGCACATTCTGGACCTGGTCTTCTTTTTTATAGAGTTTGTAAATATTCCGGATATAAGGATATTCTACTTCGGGCGTATTTTTTGTCCAATCTTTGCCATCGGATACCAGCAGCATGGGGCGGGGAGCCGCCAGGGCGGCAATCTCTACATTACTGGTTTGGTGATCGGCGCTTTTATGAATGGGCATCCCGCTTTCGCAGGTACAGCCGCCAAAAAAATGAGCCGAAACCATTACTACCGGCACCGATACTGCTATTCTTTTATCCAGGGCGGTTAGTAAAAAGGTTTGGGTGCCGCCCCCCGATTCGCCGGTTACGCCAATCCGTTTCGGATCAACCCCGGGTAAAGTCAATAAAAAATCCACGGCCCGCATACTGTTTCGGCTGAGCAAGGTGATGGCCTGCGGAAACTTGTGGGTATTTTGGTCTGATTCGCCCATACCCGCCATGTCGTAGGCCAGCACTACCGCCCCCATCCGGGCCAGCGTGGCGCAGCGCCTCTGCACGTATTCCTGAAAACGCGGATTATTGCCGTGCCCGTGCGGTGCCAAAATAGCGGCATAAGATTTTTGTGATTGGATAGGCCGGTATAAATTACCCGTCACAAAATATCCCGGCAAACTCTCGAAAGCTACATTTTCGACGGTATATCCATCGTAGGTTCTTTTGCTGTGAATAATTGGTTTCAGCGGTGTATTGGCCGGTAACTGATTCAGGCGGGCGCCTTCCCGGATGCCTTCCCGGATTATTTCAGCTCTTTTCTCCCAACTTTTTTGGTCGTGGTAGGTAGCGGCAAACTTTGCTAATGCGGCTTTGCCTTCGGCTTCGGTAAAATAATTGCCCTGGCATAGCATAGCCGGGTCGATAGCTTGTGCCCACAAGCGCTGGGGCACCATAGCAAAAGTTGCTGCCAAAATAATTGCTGTAATAAAAAGTTTAATTTTCTGCATACGTTAAGGCTTGAAAAGGAAAAAGATACAAAAATTTAAGAGACCGGAGCTAATATATTTCTGATAAATTATTATTGCGCTACCTGTCGCAGCTAATCCGCTAATATTTTTAAAATTGAAAACCGTTATTTGCCAAATAAAAATTAATCTGGATGGTTTGGTGCTCGTAAAAGGCAGCTATGAAAAGCTTAGACGTAATTATTATTGGTGCTGGCGCGTGCGGTTTAATGGCGGCCCGGGAATTAGGTAAAGCGGGCAAAAAGGTGTTGGTGCTGGAAGCCCGCAACCGCTTGGGTGGCCGCATATTCACAACCAGTATACCGTCGTTTTCGGTGCCTGTAGAGGCGGGTGCCGAGTTTGTGCACGGCAATTTGCCGCTTACCCAAAAGCTGCTGGCCGAAGCCAATATTGCGTGCTCTCTCATGACGGGTAAATCTTACGAGGTAAAGAATGGAGATTTGCACGAGTCCGGCGAATTTATCCAGGATTTTCCGTTGTTGCTGGAAAAACTGGAAGCGTTACAGCACGATTTACCTTTAATAGATTTCCTGGATAAATATTTAGGCGAGAAGAGATACCAGGAACTGCGCCGGACCGTAATCAGGTTTGCCGAAGGATACGATGCCGCCGACACCCGAAAAGTAAGCACGCTGGCACTTCGGGAAGAATGGAAAAGTGGCGGGGCGGAAATCTCTTATCACCCGCAGGGCGGCTACAGCCAATTGATAGATTTTCTGGCAGCCGAAGTCCGGAAAACCGGCGTAAATATGGCGCTTAACACCCCAGTGCAGGAAATCCGGTGGGAGCCGGGTCAGGTAACGCTTATTACAAGCCAGGGTACGACTTATGTTTGCCCCAAGGTGCTGGTAACTGTTCCGATAGGCGTATTGCAATCAAAACCCGACAGTCCTGGTTACATCCGGTTTGCGCCGGAGCTGCCCGAAAAACAACAAGCTTTATCCCAAATGGGTTTTGGTGCCGTAATCAAAATTTGCTTTGAATTTAAAGTTGCCTTTTGGGAAGATGCCGCCTTGGCCGGGAAAAACCTGAACCAAGCGCCGGAGCTAACTTTTCTGTTTTC
>JAQBNV010000638.1 GCA_028288395.1 Adhaeribacter sp.
GAGATTATAAAATTTAACAAATATTTAAATAGCCAGGCAACCGGAATTACCTATACTCAGCGAAGTAAGAATAATTCTGGTTGCCTGGCCTGGCCACGTTCAAATCAGATTAAGAAAGGAAACAGATTGGTTCCGGTAAAACTTCTAGCGGCTATTGCGCACTGCCGGTTAAATGCTGCAACAAGCTACGTACATCCTCGGTGGTATGTAAATGGTATTTGGCAACAGACCGGATATTACCTACTTTTATGGTATAAGCCTCCGGGGGCATCATCCGGAAAGTATCTTCATCGGTCCGGTCGTCGCCGACAGCCAGTACAAAATCAGGCTCGTAAGATTGGAGCCACCGCGCGGCCGCAATACCTTTATTAACTTCAATATTTTTAATTTCTACAATTTTATCACCTTCCATTACCTGCAAATTCTGGTTAGCAATCAGGTAATTCAGGTGGCTGCTTAACTCACCGGCCCGGGTTTCGCCTAAAGCCGGGTCAATTTTGCGGTAATGCCACACCAGGGCAAAATCCTTTTCTTCGAGCAAAGTACCGGGGGTGCGGCTCACGTACATTTCAAATATTGGCCGGATGTCTTCTTTCCAACTGTTATCCAGGTTCTGAATCATGTGCCATTCGGTTTCGTGCTCACGCAGCCAAACGCCGTGTTCCGCAATCATATCGATGGGCAAATGACCCAGCCATTTTGCCAAGGTGGTATGATCCCGCCCGCTGATGATTACAACCCGGTTCGCCGGGTTGGCGGCCAAAGCCTGCAACTGGTTCAGCAATTCATTATCGGGTTTGGTTTTATTTGGATCGCGGGTAAAAGGCATCAATGTACCATCATAGTCGAGGAAAATAAGCCGCTGGCGGGCTTGCTGGTATTCTTTAATTAATTTCTGCTGTATTTCGCCCCGGAGCAAGGTGGTTTTTAAAGCGTTTTGTTTTTCTTTCGTGTAAGCTAACCTATCCATAAAAATATTTACCCAATGATGAATATCATATTTTTGAACGGTGACCATCATGCTGGCTATAGCGGTGCGCTGATTTTCTTCCGAAATTGTTAAAGCCTGGTACAAGGCATCCACTACCTGGTTTACATCGTTGGGATTTATCAGAATGGCTTCGGAAAGTTCTTTGGCGGCTCCCGCCATTTCGCTTAAGATAAGTACCCCGGTACCATCGGTGCGGCTGGCAATATATTCCTTACACACCAGGTTCATGCCATCGCGCATGGGCGTAACCAGGGCCACGTGCGCCAGCCGGTAAAATGCCGATAATTCTTCGAAAGGAAAGGAGGAGTAATAATATTGCACCGGGGCCCAGGTCAAGGTTCGGTACGAACCATTGATGCGGCCCACCAGTTCGTCTACTTCTATTTTAAGTTCTTTATATTTTTCTACCTCGGCCCGCGATGGCACCACTATCATAATCAAAGTAACCTCCTCGTGAAACGCCGGGTATTGTTTCAGAAACATTTCGAAAGCCCGCAGCCGCTGCGGAATTCCTTTCGAATAATCCAGGCGATCGATGGAAAGCACGATTTTACGGGAACGCAATGCTTCCTGAAAAGTATTTACGATCGCTGCTACCTTTTCTGATTTAGCCGTATCGGCATATTTGTCGTAATCAATACCCATCGGAAAGGCATCTACCATTACGCTGCGGTTGCCAGTTTCTATAATGCCGTGGGAAGCCGCCAGCCCCAGAATGTGAATAACCGAACTGACAAAATGCCGCACATCGTCGTAGGTATGAAACCCGATTAAATCGGCTCCCAGCATGCCTTGTAAAATATCTTTACGCCAGGGCAGCATCCGGAAAACTTCGTAACTCGGAAAAGGAATGTGCTGGAAAAAGCCTATTGTTATATCGGGTAATTTCTCCCGCACCATAGAAGGCAAAAGCAATAGTTGGTAATCATGAATCCAGATGGTATCGCCGGGATTAGCGCTTTTCAAAATCTGATCGCAGAACTTCTGGTTAACTTGGTGATAGGCATCCCGGTAGCTTTGCTCGTACACCGCATACTGCGAAAAATAATGAAAAGTGGGCCACAACGTTTCGTTGCTAAAACCCTCGTAATATTCTTTTATTTCGGTTTCGGTTAAAAAAACCGGTTGCATGTTTTCTTTCTGCAGTTCGGCGATAGCGGTTTGTTCTTCGCTTTCTTCGTCCAGGCACAAGCCGGGCCAGCCAATCCAGATGTTATCGCCGTCTTTGTACACCGAGCCCAGACCAGTGGCTAATCCACCCTCACTAGCCTCAAAAGTTAATCTGTTTTCTATTCTTTTTATTTTAACCGGTAAGCGGTTTGAAACGATAATTTTTCTTGCCATAAATGAAAATCCTCACCTAGAGATACTCCTTAAAAACCCTTAAGGTTGGTTTTTGTGGTATCAGTCAGCTATTTTAACCATATAAAAAGGCGTCGCTATATTGGTAAAGTATAAACCAGAAGTATAAAACCGGGTGGTACTGGTGTAAATTTAAAGCGGTAATAATTCTTAGGAAAAGGCCTTTAAACCAAACATTATACCCAATCGCCTAAAATTACTTCCATTGAAAAACCCGGCAGGTTTTTAAAACCTACCGGGTTTGATTAAGCTATTACTTTAATGGCTACACGGATAGAAGATAATTTAAACTATTTGGTATTAAACCAGTACTAATAAGCTGTATTTCAGAAACCAGCCATATTCAACACCAGACTAAATCAGGAAGACAAATACTTATAGTTTGGGCTACAGGTTTCTTTAGAAGGTATAAATTTTTATATTTTATAACCCTGGCAGTTTGCTTTTGAAACTTTTAAATTTGACT
>JAQBNV010000020.1 GCA_028288395.1 Adhaeribacter sp.
CGACCCTCGAAATGGATGCCCACATTACCCGGGATAAACAGGTAATATTGGCCCACGACGATTATATAAACCCCTTATTTATGCTAAGCCCCGCCGGCAACGAAATAAGCAAAGCCGAAGCCGAAAATTATGCCCTTTACCAGATGGATTATGCCGAGGTGCTTAAGTTTGATGTGGGCTCCAAACCGCATCCTAATTTTCCGGAACAGCAAAAACTAAAAACTTATATTCCATTATTAGCTGAAGTTATTGACTCAGTACAAGCCTATCTTAAAGTCAAAAATAAACCACCGGTATTTTACAACATCGAAACCAAATCTAAACCCGCCGGTGATAACCACCTCCACCCGGACCCCGAAAATTTTGTGAATTTACTAATGGCGGTTGTCCGGGAGAAAAAAATAACACCCTGGATTATCATCCAGTCTTTCGACCTGCGCACACTACAGGTTTTGCATAAAATTTATCCGCAGGTGAGAACATCTTTTCTCGTTCAGAACAATAAAACGTTAGCCGAAAATTTACAGGATTTAGGCTTTACGCCGGTTGTTTACAGCCCAAACATTAAACTGGTTACAGCCCAATTGGTAAAAGAATGCCACAATCGGGGCATGAAAATTATTCCCTGGACGGCCAATACCGCCGAAGAGATTGCTCATTTAAAAGCCTTGGGTGTAGATGGTATTATTTCGGATTATCCTAACCTGCTGTCTGCATCAGAATAGGACTTTGTAAAAAGTCGTTTTGCTTTTTAACCTGTGTAAACAAAAAAACGCCTCCTGGCAGATGAATTTAAAAGTTAAATTGATGAATGGTTTATCAACGAGTTAATTTTGAATGTTTTATAACTCGTTTATTTAAATACATATTTCTGAACATCCCTTGGTTAGCACACCCACTTTCTTATATAAATCTGAATATTTACTAATCATTTTAAAAATATCTTAATATAAGCTGGTGATAGCCCGGCAATAAATTTATTATCAACTTACTGATTATTAATAATTTATAGCAATAATGCTTTAACCGACTAATAGCAGTATGTCTATATTTTTACTAAAGAATATTTATTTATTGAAAAATTTGTAATTTTTAATAAAATTTTCCTATCTTAACTTCCTCAACAGCCTACCGATATTTTACTGTGAGAATCACAGACGCATATTATACATAAATAATGCTCTTTTGGAGGAAGAGGTAAAATGAGTAAGGTTAGAAATATTCTGCAAAAAAAAGGTAATAAAATTTTTTCTATCAGCCCCGAAGATACCGTTTACAACGGGCTGGAACTCATGGTCGAAAATAACCTGGGAGCCCTCCTGGTAGTCGACAATGGTCATTTTACCGGTATATTCACCGAACGGGATTATGCCCGTAAGGTAATTTTACGCGGAAAAGCCTCCAGAGAAACCCTGGTAAAAGAAATCATGAGCGAACACCCGGCAACGGTAACGCTCGATACCACTATAGAAGATTGCATGAAAGTAATGACCAGTGCAAGTGGTGGTACCATCCGGCATTTACCGGTCCTGGAAAAAGGCGAATTAATAGGCCTGATTTCTATGGGCGATTTAGTGCGTTTTATTATGGATGAACAAAGAATCATTATTGAAGATTTAGAACAATATATTTCCGGTCGCTGATTACTTTATAAGTAATCGGTGTGTTTTTATAAATTTTCTTATTTATAATTAAAAACCAAACCAAACGATTCTCGGGAGGAGAATCTGTTTTGAGCACCACCACGAGCAGTCCTTTATTCTGGCCCTTTTTATTATACACGGCAATTGTACTTAGCCTGGTATGCGTTATACTGGGAGTATCCTATGTGCTGGGAGGCCGGCACAACGAACGGGCCACCCACGAACCCTACGAAGGTGGTATTTTAAGCACCGGCTCGGCCCGCCTCCGTTTTTCCTCGCAATTCTATTTAATCGCCATGCTCTTCGTCATCTTCGATGTCGAAACGGTCTTTATCTTATCCTGGGCAATTGCTTTCCAGGAACTGGGTTGGTACGGCTATTTTGGCGTGCTGACTTTTATCTTCATCCTGGTAGTGGTACTCATCTACGAATGGCGCAACGGTGCGCTGGACTTTGGCCCCGACGGCAAGAAAATTCTGCAGGCTTATAAAAAAATAACCCTTAAAGCTAAATCAGATGAAATGGTGGCTAAGTAAACCGGATGCGCCGGCCAGTACGGTAAAAGGAACCGGCTCTTTCGAGGAAACGATTCAGCAAAGCATTATGCTCAGTTCGGTGGAAAGTTTAGTGGCCTGGGGCCGGAAAAATTCTATGTGGCCCTTCCACTTCGGGCTATCCTGCTGCTTTGTAGAGATGGCCACCAGCATGACGCCCAAATACGACTTGGCCCGCTTTGGCGCCGAAGTAATCCGCGGCACCCCCCGCGAAGCCGACGTGATGATTATTGCGGGTACCGTTTTTATAAAAATGGCCCCCATTATTAAAAGGCTGTACGAACAAATGATGGAGCCCCGGTGGGTCATTTCCATGGGTTCGTGCGCCAATTCTGGCGGCATGTACGATATATACAGTGTGGTGCAGGGCGTAGACAAATTTTTACCCGTTGATTTGTATGTGCCCGGCTGCCCGCCCCGTCCCGATGCTTTTATGGAAGGATTAATATTATTGTCAGAATCGGTGGGGAAAGAAAAAAGACCTTTAAGCTGGATGGTTGGCGAACAAGGCATTATCCGGCCGGAAAAAATAGATGTTAAAGCGCGCAAACTGGAAAGAACCCAGCAGATGACAGAATTCCGGTCGCCGGACGAAATATAAATATTACTGAGAACCATTGTTTCAAGTGCCACATGCCGGCGCGAGCGTCCCGCTCGTGTCTGATATTTGGCTGGCCTCTGGCCGGACATAAGAATTAGCTTTTTTTAATAAATATAAAATATTCATTACCGGCCAGAAGCTGGCTAATGAACATCACGAGCAGGACGCTCGCGATAGCAGGTGCTCATTTAGTCTTTACTCAGAACGAGAACTAAAAAGGAATAAACCGGAACCTGCCAAACGAAATTAATTATAGCAACTAATTAGCTATTGAAACCAACGACAGCATCGCAGAATGACTTAGTAAAGTACAAAAGGAATAGGTAAAGCCTTAAAAAGGCAGGCATAAAACTCCGGTACATGGAAAGCAGCCGCACCATATTAGAGCAATTGCAGTCACGTTTTAGTGAAGCTATCTTCACGGAACAAAAGACCCGGGATGACATTCTCACCCTTTGGATACCTCTAGACCAGGTAAAGCAAATCCTGAAGTACCTCAAGTTCGAAATATACAAACCTTTCACCTTCTTATACGATTTGACTGCGGTCGATGAGCGTACCCGCAACCGCAGTACCAACCATGTTCCGCAGGCCGACTTCACGCTGGTTTACCACCTTT
>JAQBNV010000224.1 GCA_028288395.1 Adhaeribacter sp.
TGGGTATTATCTAAAAGCCTCGAAACGCTGCCGGTGCGCATGGATCGCCATTGCAGCAACGCGCTGGCTTTAGCCGAATACCTGGATGGGCACGCCGAACTGGAATCGGTTTTATACCCGTTTCTACCTTCATTCCCGCAATACGAGCTGGCAAAAAAACAAATGAAACAAGGAGGGGGCATTGTTACCCTGGTATTAAAAGGCGGTTATACCCGGGCCCAAAAATTTATTGATGCGCTGCAGATCGCTTCCAAAACCTCCAACCTGGGCGATACCCGCACGACCGTTACGCACCCGGCTTCTATGACACATTCGAAATTAACGCCGGATGAAAGAGCCGCTGTAGGTATTTTCGATGGCTTGATCCGGATTTCGGTGGGACTGGAAAACATAAACGACAATATTCAGGACATTGAACAAGCCTTGCAGGCTTCTAAATAATATAATAAGATAACCGGCTGCTCCGCCGGCAATATTTATTGCGGTAGAGCAGCCAGTTTCCATTTTATACCTATCGCCCCAAGTAGCCAACTGGTTAACCATGAAAAAACTGCAATATTACTTGGCAGATGTTTTTACTGACGTAGTATTCGGCGGCAACCAACTGGCTGTTTTCCCGGCAGGCCAGGACGTACCGGAACACCTGATGCAGCAAATTGCCAAAGAACTAAATCTCTCCGAAACCACTTTTGTACTGCCGCCGGTCAATCCGGCCAACCACATCAAACTACGGATTTTTACGCCTGGCAAAGAATTGCCCATGGCCGGGCACCCTACCATCGGTACGGCTTTTGTGCTGTTGGAGCAAGGCTATTTTAAACCAGAAGAAAGCCGGTTAATATTTGAAGAAGGGGTCGGCGATATTTTGGTAGAAGTACAGAAAAATGATACGGGGCCTGCTTTAATTACCATGCAGCAGCCCTTGCCCCAATTCGGCACTACGGTTACCGATGCACAGGTTTTAGCCGATTTGCTTTCTTTAAACCCCAACGATATTTGGACGGAGTATCCCGGCCAGGTAATTTCGTGTGGCGTACCGTTCTTTTTTGTACCACTTAAAAGCCTGACGGCTGTAAAAAGAGCTAAACTGCGGCCGGATGTATTGGAAAATGGACTTAGCCATATTGGGACCGAAAGTGTTTTTCTTTTTTCTACCGAAACCCAGGACCCGGCTCATACCGTGCATGGCCGCATGTTTGCGCCCGCTTTTGGCATCCCCGAAGACCCGGCAACCGGCAGCGCCTGCGGACCATTAGGCTGCTATCTCGTCCATTATAATCTGGTTTCTTCGCAACCGCTAGCCAATATTATTTGTGAACAAGGCTACGAAATGGGCCGGCCCAGCCTCCTGCATATTACCATCGGCAACACCCAACAACAAATTACTTCGGTGCAGGTAGGTGGTAAAAGCACTTTGGTGGGCGAGGGATATATTTATTTATAATTACTTTATCAATACCAGCTAGTTCTCTGACTTCGGCATTCAATTTTGCTATCTTTTGCTTGGGTAGCACAATCGTTTTCTGCTACTTTTTAAATATTATGCAGAAGTAGCCAAACCTTTATCAGGCTTAACCGGTTAAGAAAAACAACCAATTTATTCCGGGACTTACGCGGAGGCGTCTTGTTTTTCGGCTGGTAATAGCCATAATTGTCACGATATTACGGTCTCCTGTTTTTATTTAAATGCTGATAATTTATATAGTTAAATTCTTGCGAAGCAAATACCACCATTCTTAAAAAGAATTAGAATCAGGTGGTATGCTGCGCCTTTAAGATGGCTTTTAGAATAAAACTTAATTTAAAATCACATAAGTTTAGCACTTTTACTTTTTTCTTTAACATTTCTTCATTAATATAGATAATAATTTATCTGAATACTTATCTGATAATTTTTATACCATGAAAAGAATCCTACATTTTGTTTTAATCTTGGCCCTGGCTTTAGGCCAGGCTTGCAAAGGCCCCGAAGGTGAACCAGGACCAAAAGGCGAACCCGGCACTCCAGGTACTCCCGGCGCACCAGGTCCCGCTGGCCCGGCCGGACCGGCAGGCACTTCCGCCACTGCTAACGTCTTTGATATTAGCTATACTTTCACTGCCGCCAATAAATACACCTTATATGCTGATATTAAGGATATCAATACTGCCTTAAAGACTGATATTCAGATAAATGATGGTGATGCCCTGTTTATTTATCATTATTTAGGTAATGAGGATGATGATACGGAGGCATGGATGCCATTGCCAGAAACTCTTTTTTTAAAGGAGGGCTTAATCAATTACAACTTTTATTATACCAAAACAATATTGAGGTTGTTTATGACGGCTAATTTCGATTTTGCTACGCTAGCCGACGTAAAGTCTTATACGGATCAACAATCTTTCAGGCTTGTGATTGTCCCGGGCACCATTAGAAACGGCAGAATGGCATCCTCCAATTTAGATTATAAAAATTACAACGAAGTAGCTAAATATTACAACATTACTGAGGATAAAATAAAGAAAATCCAGGTGAAATAAGGTTAATAACCCATCCAAAAAAGGAGCTGCTAATCTAAAGTTGCTCCTTTTTTATTTTGCGCTTCCAGCAAGTTAACTCTTTAGCTGTTTATGGGTTTAGAAAAGTGATACCTGACATCGCCGCCGGGGCGTAAATTTTCATTTTTCTTATTTTTAATAAAGCGATAAACAGCTACCTTATACCGTTCCTTCCCTATTATAAAATTGCGCCCTTTAATTATTTAGCACGTATGAGAAGCCGATATTTGCAGGTTAATAGCAATATTTTCCCGATAGAAAAGGAGAGATAAAAAATGGTGTTAAAAGAAAAGAATTTTAATTAAATTTAATCGTTTAGGTAAAAGTCAAATAATACAATCCAACCTGATTATAAAAATAGCCTTATGTTTAAAACCATTTACACAAAAGTAAAGGGGAAAGTAATACTGCTGCTGCTGGCTGCTATCTGCCCGATGGTAACTGCCGAAGCTTATGCTTTTAGAGAAGAGTCCGTCAATATTTTACTAGCCGATGTAGTGGTGAATGGCACCGTCCGCATCCAGGGGAGTGGCGGCCAGTCGGCCCAGACCTTGCCGGGCATAAATGTAATAGAGAAAGGCACCCAAAACGGTACAACTACCAACTCCCAGGGAAATTATCAGCTTACTGTTAAAGACAACGCGGTATTGGTATTTTCGATGGTGGGTTATAAAACCCAGGAAGTACCAGTTGCCGGCCGTACCTCTGTATCGGTAACGCTGGAAGAAGAAGGTAAAAGCCTGGACGAAGTAGTGGTTACAGGTTATCAAACCATCGACCGGAAAATGTTTACCGGATCGGCTACCTTACTAAAAGGCGACGATGCCCAAAGATCCGGCATTACCGATGTTAGTCGCATGTTAGAAGGGCGTGTAGCGGGCGTATCGGTGCAAAACGTTTCGGGCACCTTTGGGGCCGCGCCTAAAATACGGGTGCGGGGCGCCACTTCTATTACGGGCGATAACAAACCGCTGTGGGTGGTAGATGGTGTTATTCTGGAAGATGTGGTAAACGTATCGAACGAACAATTATCTACCGGCGACCCGTCTACTTTAATTGGATCTTCGGTAGCCGGCCTGAACCCCGATGATATTGAAAGTTTCCAGATATTAAAAGATGCTTCCGCTACGGCTATGTACGGCGCCCGGGCCATGAACGGCGTAGTGGTAATTACCACCAAAAAGGGCAAAATTGGCAAACCCATTGTATCGTATACCGGCAACTACAGCACGTATTTAAAGCCCACCTATCGCAATTTCGATATTATGAATTCGGCCGACCAGATGTCGGTTTACGTAGAACTGGCCCGGAAAGGCTGGCTTAACTATGCGGATGTGGCCCGGACCCAGGACGGCGGGGTTTATTCCAAGATGGCCGACATGATTGAATTATATGCCAAAACCGGGGGCCAACAAGGAGTAGAAAATACCACTGCAGGCAAAGCCGGCTTTTTGGAACGGTACGCCCGCACCAATACCGACTGGTTTAATACCCTGTTCCGGAATTCGTTTATGCAGGAACATTCTTTAAGTATTTCTTCGGGCACCGATAAATCGCAGCTATATTTTTCGACGAGTTATCTACAGGATAATGGCTGGAGCATCGCCGACCAGGTAAGGCGCTTTACGGGTAATGCCCGGGCCAACTTTAATGTGTCGGATAAAATTTCGGTAGGTTTGATTTCGCAAGGTTCTATCCGGGAGCAGCAGGCGCCCGGTACAGTAGGCCGGCTCAGCAACCCGGTTTCGGGACAATACGACCGCGATTTTGATATCAACCCTTTCAGTTACGCCCTGAATACCAGCCGCACCTTAACGCCTTACGATGAGAACGGCAATCGGGAATATTTCCGGCGAAATTATGCACCTTTTAATATTCTGGACGAACTCGAAAACAACACCCTCGATCTCTCCCTGATTGACCTGAAATTACAGGGTGACTTTGCTTACAAAATCCGAAATAATCTTAAATATTCTTTCCTGGGAGCCTTGCGTTACGCCAAAACCAACCAGGAACACAAGGTGCGGGAAAACTCCAATATGGCCAATGCTTACCGCGCCGACGATGACGCTACCGTACAGGAACGAAATAAATTTTTATACCGCGACCCGGATAATCCGGATGCGCTGCCCGTGGTAGTATTGCCTTACGGCGGCTTTTACAACACCAACGACGACAACCTGGTAAGCTATAACTTCCGGAATACCCTGGAGTGGGACAAAACGTTGCAGGAGATTCATATGTTGCGTTTTTTTGCTTCGCAGGAACTTCGCTACGCCGACCGCCAGAATAAATCGTTTAACGGCTACGGCTACCAGTACGACAAAGGAGGTGTGCCTTACATCGATTACCGCATCATCAAACAAAATGTAGAAAGTAATTTTAATTATTATAACATGAGTATGCGGTACGACCGTTTTCTGGCTTACATGGCCAACGGTGCTTATTCGTACCGGGGCAAATACAATGTAAATGGTACTGTGCGGTACGACGGTTCTAATTTATTGGGGGAAGCCCGTACCGCACGCTGGCTGCCTACCTGGAACGTGAGTGGCTCCTGGAACGTAGACACCGAACCTTTTATGGCCCGCCAGGATATCGTAAACCGGCTAACCTTACGAGCTACTTACGGCCTTACGGCCAGCATGGGCAATGCCACCAATTCCAGCCTGGTTCTGCAAAATGCCAGCACCCGGCGGCCCTACCTCACCGAAGTAGAATCGATGATTTATATTCAGAACCTGGAAAACTCGGAGCTTACCTGGGAAAAACAGTACGAAACCAACGTGGGGGTAGATGCGGGCTTGTTTAACGAAAAACTAACTTTAACCGCTGATGCTTATGTCCGGAATGCTTTTGATTTGATCGGGGCTATCCGCACATCCGGTATTGGCGGCGAAGAAATTAAAATTGCCAACTACGCCGATATGCAATCGTATGGGCTCGAAGTAGCCTTAGGCGGCGGCTTCATCAATACGAAAGACCTGGGTTTAAGAACCCAGCTAACCCTTGGCTACAACAAAGGCAAAATTACTAACCTCAAAAACGATCCTGATATTTGGTCGTTGGTAATTCCCGAAGGCGGTCCCAAACAAGGGTATCCTTACCGGGGCTTATTCTCCATCGACTTCAAAGGCCTGGACCCCGAAACCGGTTCGCCTACTTTTATTAACGAAGAAGGCGAAACCAGCGGCAATGTGTACCTGCAAAGCGATAAAACCCAGTACCTGAAATACGAAGGCCCGGTCGATCCCACCCTGAACGGCGGGTGGTTTAATTCCCTGCGTTATAAAAACTTCTCGCTATCGGCTTTGGTAACCTACAGCGGCGGCAATAAAATACGCTTAAACCCCGCCTTCCGGACCAGCTATACTGATCTGGATACCATGCCTTATGATTTTGTATACCGCTGGACCTTGCAGGGCGATGAAGAAACCACCAATGTGCCCTCTATCCTGGACCGGATTGAGGCTTCTGAGTTAACCGGTTATCCTTATAACAATTACAATTATTCGTCGGCGAGAGTGGTAGACGGCGACTTTGTTCGCCTGAAACAAGTTTCCTTTACTTATAACTTGCCATCCACGCGGTTAAGCACCATTGGGTTAAATAATTTATCTTTAAGCCTGGTAGCCAACAACATGTGGTTAATTTATGCCGATAAGCGTTTAAACGGCCAGGATCCGGAGTTCTTCAGTTCGGGAGGCGTTGCTATGCCAGTGCCGCGGCAGTTTACTTTATCGCTGAAAGTGGGCTTGTAATTTAGTTAAACCTAAATATTAAAAGTTATCCGGTTTTTTTCCGGAAACGCATTATAAAATGAATAAGCAGGCAAACACCTGCGGCTGAATAAGCAGCATTAACCATGAAAAATATATTTATATATTCTACTATCCTTTGCAGCCTGGCTTCGCTGGCGGGGTGCGAAAAATATTTAGAGCAACCCGTTGATCAGCGCACCCAACTAAATACAGTAGAAAAAGTAAGCGAATTATTAGCCACGGCTTACCCCAAAGCCGATTACGCTACTTTTACCGAAGCCATGTCGGATTTAGCGATGGATAAAGGGAATGGCCCGGTGCTGAATGAGGAAAAAAACCGCAACCCCTATTTTTTCCAGGATGTAATAACCAGAGACGAGGGCACCCCTAATTATTACTGGAATAGCTGTTATGCGGCCATTGCAGCGGCCAATCATGCATTGGAAGCAATTGACCAAGCGGCAAACGCCGCCGATTACCAGGCGCAGAAAGGCGAGGCATTGGTAGCCCGGGCTTATTCTCATTTTATGCTGGTCACGCTTTTTGCCAAAGTATACAATCCGGCTACGGCGGCCTCCGACCCTGGTATACCTTATGTTACCGCCCCCGAAAAGATAGTAATGGGTCAGTACGATCGCCGGACCGTTGCTTATGTGTACGAGCAGATCGAGAAAGATCTAACCGAAGGCTTACCTTTGCTAAATAACAATGCCTACCGCATTCCGAAGTACCACTTTAATACGGCAGCGGCCCACGCTTTTGCGACGCGGTTTTATCTGTTTAAAAAAGATTACAAGAAGGTCGTACAACACGCCAATCAGGCTTTCCCGGGAGGTAATATCGGGCCTAGTTTACGTCCGTGGGTTCGGGTGTACAATACCTTAACCGTTAACGAAATGCTGGCTACTTATACCCGGGCTACCGAAACTGCCAATCTGCTGCTGACCGAGACCAACTCCGTTTGGGCTCGCAATTATGGGCGGTATCGCTATGGTTTAGCCACGCCTATTGTTAACGCTCTATTAACCGGCACCAATGTTACCGGCACCAGCTGGGCTTACCCCCTGTATACCCAAGGCGACGATAACTGGCTCGTGCTGAAATTTAATGAACACTTCGTACGGGAATCTGCAAACGCTAATTTTGGCGATGCCTATACTATTTTCCCGCTATTTACCGCCGAAGAAGTACTATTTAACCGGGCCGAAGCCAACCTGGAATTAGGCAACCTGGAAGCGGCTCGCACCGATATTAATTTATACGCCAGTACCCGCATCGAAAATTACAACGCCGCGGCCCACAATATTACCAACATCAAACTGCGGAATTATTACGGCACCACTAACGTGAAAGAAGGTTTACTAAACGCCCTGCTCGATTTTAAAGCCGCCGAGTTTGTGCAGGAAGGTATGCGCTGGTTTGATATTTTACGGCATAATATTACTGTTGAACATCCGGTCGTGGGTGGCCAAACCATTACCCTGAAACCGGACGATCCGCGCCGGGTAATCCAGTTGCCGCAGGAAGTAGTATTGGCCGGTATAGAACAAAACCCCCGTTAATATAAGTTAAAATGAAAATAAATATATTTCCCTTATTGCTGCTGTTATGCCTGGCAGGTTTTACGGCAGCCTGCACCAAAGACGACGAGAATTTAGATATTCCGTTGCCGGGCCTGGGCGGCGACACCTGGGTGCAAGGCCCCGTAGACACCTGGCTCTACGACAACTACGTAAAAACTTATAACATCGAAGTAAAATATCGATTCGACCGGTACGAACTCGCGCTGAATAAAGTACTCACGCCGCCCCGCGAAGACAAGATAATTCCGGTAATGGAAACGATTAAAAAAACCTGGATCGAACCGTTTGAACAGGAAGGCGGCGCTGATTTTATTAAAAAATTAGCGCCCCGGCAATTTGTGCTGGTGGGCAGCGCCCAGTATAACTCCGACGGCACCATTACCCTCGGTACGGCCGAAGGCGGCCGGAAAGTAATTTTGTTTGTAATCAACGATTTTGAGAAGAAAAACAAGGCTGAAGTAAAACAAATGCTGCACACCATTCACCATGAGTATGGGCATATCTTACACCAAACCATTATGTATCCGGAAGATTACAAGCGGATAACCACCAACTATACCGCCAACTGGTACGACTACTCTTTAGCCGATGCCCGCTCCCGGGGATTTATTACCGAATACGCCCGCAACAACCCCGACGATGACTTTGTAGAAATGATCTCGATAATGCTGATTGAAGGCAGAACCAACTTTAACGCCATTGTTAAAAACGCACCGGCCGCCGCCCAGCCCCTCTTAAAAAGAAAAGAAGAACTGGTGGTACAATATTTTAAAGAAGCCTGGAATATTGATTTTTACAGCGTACAAACCCGAACCCAGGCTGCCATTAATGCTTTGTAAAAGGCCTGAACAGCCAGAAAACAACTTACATGAAAAAAATATTAGGCCTCTGCTTGCTGATGGTATCGCTGCTGTCGGCGTGTGATAAAAAGAATGAGATTGCCCCCGGCGAAAGGCCGGATGAACGCCTGAACCAAAAGCTTACCGATTACAAGAACCAGTTGGTTAGCGCCGAAAATGGCTGGAAGGCCGTTTTATATCCTGAAGGAGGCTCGGCTTACAGCTTTTTTATGAAGTTTAATGCCAACGACCGCTTGTCGATGCGGAGCGATATTAATGCCAGCACGGCGGCCACCGCATTGGAAAGCACCTACCGCTTAAAAGCCATGCAACAGCCGGCCCTGCTCTTCGACACCTACTCTTATTTGCATATTTTAACCGATCCGGACCCCAGCAAGAGCAATGGCGATTACGGGGCCGGCAAATATTCCGATTTTGAATTCTCGTTTGAATCCGTAACGCCCGAAACCATTACCCTCAAAGGAAATTTACAGGGTAGCCGCCTTGTTTTAATCAAAGCCACCAAAGACGAAGCTGATAATTATATCAAAAAAATAGCTGAAAGTGCGAAAGCCTTCGAAGACATAAATACTCTCACTACTTATTTTAAACGGTTGGTCTTGGGTAATCTGGCTTATGATTTTGCGGTGAATACCAACCTGCGGCAGATTACCTTAACTTACCTGGAAGGCGGCACTGTTAAAACTTTTACCACGGGCTATTATTATACCGAAAACGGCATTACATTATTAGAACCCTTTGTCAATGGTAGTCTCACAATTTCTACTTTAACCAGCATCCAATTTAATGCTTCCCAGAAAAGAATAAATCTTACCATTAACAATATAGCTGCTTCTATCCAGGAGGCTGTTAAACCGATTGCGCTTGATTTGCAAGCCGCCAGGCGTTTCTACAATAATCCACCCAACGGTGTTTACTGGGAAACTGATGAGGGCTTTACCGTAGAAGGCGTATCAGATGCGTTTAAGGTAAATAGTATTGCCGGGTTTGAAGGTATTACTTTTTATGTTCAACCCGATCCGCCTTATGATGGATTTATCTTCTGGACGGCAGGCGGCTTTTTCGGGCCCGCTTTTAAAACCCAATTTAGAAATGATGGCAGAATTGTATTTACGTACGACGGGGCAGAATTTGGCACCACTCCGGCGGCGGCGGCGGCCATTGTAACAGCTACCCGCACGCAATTAACCATCCCGGAGGGATATTATGTAATACAAGTTGGCCCTAACAGCTACGATTTGGTTAGTGCCCGGGACGCAAAAACCTGGATTAGTTTTTAACCAAGGTAAATGCCGGACTACTTGAACTAAAAAGCGGCTCCCGTGGGAGCCGCTTTTTAGTTCAGGGCGAAAGAATGGGTAATCTCGGCCGTTTTATTCAAAATAGCCGTTACCGAGCAATATTTCTCCATCGAGAGTTCAATGGCTCTTCTAACTTTTTCTTCGTTCAGGTCGCCTTTAAAGGTATAGTGGACGTGAATGGTTTTAAACACCGAAGGCGTTTCATTGGGCACTCGTTCGGCTTCAATGGTAATACCCATGTCCTGGATTATCTGCCGTTGCTTCTGCAGAATCAGCACAATATCAATCGCGCTGCAACCGCCCAAACCCATGAGTATCATTTCCATGGGCCGGGCTCCGGCATCAACACCCCCGATTTCGGGAGAGCCATCTATATTAACGGCCACTCCCGCGGCCCCGACTGCTTCAAAATGGAAGGCGTCATTTACGCGCCTTAGTTCTACTTTCATATAGATAAATATTTAGTACCAGGATGTTCTTATCACGGCAAATTTAACCTATTTGCCAATATTCATCCTAATAACAAAGGAGCCGGCCGGATAATTTCAAATACCCAAGCCTGCCATTTGCCTGCTACTCTTTTTATGTCAATTATTCCGCCGAAGCCGGTTTGGGGGTATCCATAACAGTACCGCAGTTTTTGCACGTGCGTTTATCTGCAGAAGCATAAAATTTATTCATTACTTCGGGCAACTGCTTTACAATATCGATTACGGACAGGTATTCTTCGTATAATTTAGTCCCGCAATTTTCGCAGAACCACAAAAAACCGTCCTGCTCGCCGGGCTGGCGGTAGCGCTCGATTACCAGCCCAATGGTATTGGCCGGACGCTGCGGCAGGTGCGGCACTTTGGCTGGCAACAGAAATATTTCACCTTCTTTAACCGGAATATCAACGGGCTTGCCATCTTCAATTATCCGGACATTAATATCGCCCTGAAGTTGATAGAAGAACTCTTCGCCTTCGTTGTAGTGAAAATCTTTACGCGAATTGGGGCCGCCCACCACCATCACAATAAAATCCTTATTATCTTTAAACACCTGGGCATTACCAACCGGGGGTTTTAAAACGTGCCGGTGCTCCTCAATCCACTTCTGAAAATTAAAAGGTCTGGTTATCATTTTGTTGTTATTTAATCGTTGTTTGGGTTAGTTACTCACCCAGCATTTACAATATTTAGGAAAGCTAATTTACGTGAATAAATATTATATCGCCTTTTCAAAACGAACAAAACTTACGAATGATTATATGTTGCCGAAAATGACCCGAAACGCTGCTTAAGTACTTATTTTTTAATAACGAACAACCATTAACGAATAACAACTATTTTTAGCTATGGATTTAAACTTACGCGAGAAACAAGCCATTGTTTGCGGCAGCACCCAGGGTATTGGCAAAGCCACTGCCATTGAGCTGGCTTTATTGGGCGCTTCAGTAACCTTAGTGGCCCGGAATGAAGAGAAATTAAAAGCAACCCTAACCGAACTGGATACCTCACTGGGCCAGCGCCACGGCTATATTTGCGCTGATTTTAACCAGCCGGATTTATTAGCCGAAAAAATTCAGAACTACGTCCAGCAGAAAACCGCCGTACATATTCTGGTAAATAATACGGGTGGCCCGGCCGGCGGCCCTATTCTGGAAGCAAACCCGGAAGATTTTAAAGGCGCCTTTTCCAATCACCTGATTTGTAACCATCTATTGGTGC
>JAQBNV010000060.1 GCA_028288395.1 Adhaeribacter sp.
TACCTATATCTTCATAAGTATACTGGAAGTGATAAGGCATATTTAAAAATACCCATCCCCGGCCCAGAAATTCATTCCATTCCTCCAATTTGGTGGCATTATAAGAAGCGTTCAGATTGATGCCGTAACTTAATTCACCAAACTTATCAGCCCAGGTTAAATTACCTTCAATACCCCGGTTGCGGAGGTTCCCGATATTCCGGCGCGGTGCATTGTAAGCCCCGGTCAGCAGGATAGACAAATCAGAAGGACGGTTCATCCCGCTAGTCAACCGATCGTAGTAGTCAATTTCAGCACTCAAGCGATTATTCAGGAAGCCTAAATCTAAGCCTACGTTAAATACAGTGGTAGTCTCCCAGGAAAGATCCCGGTTTACCATTTGGCTGTTTACAAACCCTTTGGCAATACCCCCCCCTATCATGTAATTGTTCGCATCAAGGGTCTCTTGTTGCTCATAGCGGCCCACGCCACTGTTGTTTCCTAAGCTACCGTAAGACATCCGCAGTTTACCATTACTTAAATACCGGCTGGCAAAGGAGTTAATAAAACCTTCTTCTAAGAAACGCCAGCCCACTGCCACCGAAGGAAAGAAACCGAATTGGCTGCCGGGTAGAAATTTAGAAGATCCATCGTAGCGGAAGTTGGCTTCGAAAAGGTACTTATCGAAAGCCGTATAGTTTACCCGGCCAATGTAAGACCGTAACCCTTCGGCGCTGGAGTTACCGCCGGTTGACTGGATATCGGTTAAAGCGGCATCAATTTCGTGCAGCGATGGATGCAACCGGTCGTTCCGGGAACTTCCCTGGTAACGAGAATACCAGTATTCTTCGCTATATACCGCCAGAGCACTTAATTCATGATTTTTCGCAATGGTGGTGTTGTATGTTAAACGCCCGGTCATCATGGTTTTGTTACCCGTATTGGTTGCATTACTTACCCCAGCATTGGCACCCACATATACCCGACTACCAAAAGAGCCGGATTGAAAGTTATAAGCATGATTAGGCATATTGGCATTCCAACTAAACTGGTTGTTGTAATTCAAAGCATAATCTACCCGGGCGGTCAAACCTTTAACCGGTGTCCAGTCGTAATAAATATTACCATTCGCTTCCTGGCGATTTTGCCGGGTGAGGTTATTTACATAAATGGTGTAAGGATTGTATGCCTGCGGGTCTTCGCCATAAGCCATTACTCCGCCATAATTACCAGTTACGGGATCGAAAGGTAAAATACCGGCAACTGCAAACTGCATATCGAAACCGGCGGTATTAGTAGCGTTATCATCGGTAAAACCATCTTCCAGGGCATAGGTCAGATTGGAGGAATTCCCATTGAGCTTAACCCCCACGTTCATGTTTTTACGGACTTTATAGTCGTAGTTTATGCGGGTATTATATTGCTTGTAATCATTGTTAATCTGTAATCCTTTTTGATCGAGCAAGCCCACCGAAATATAAAAATTTGACTGATCGTTACCGCCGGAGGCCGACAAGTTATGTCTTTGAATAAACCCGTCGCGCATAATTATATCCCACCAATCAGTGCTGGGGTATTTTACCGGGTCAATCATGCCCAAGGCCATCCACTGATCGATGGTGCCGTTTTTAAAATTCTGGTTGATCGGCAGCGTACCAACGGAAGCCGCCCGCTGGTGAAGGGTTAATGCCCGCGGATAATCCGACATGAAATCATACGAGCGGATGGGCCTTTCCAGGGCATTGGTAGTAGTAAAATTGATAGTAGGTTTTTTACCTTTTCCTGATTTAGTCGTGATCAGGATTACGCCATTAGCACCCCGTGAACCATAAACAGCCGAAGAAGCAGCATCTTTCAAAACCGAGATACTCTCCACATCGTTCATGTCGATCCGGTTGATATCTACATCAGGCATACCGTCTACCACTACCAGGGGGTTAGCATTATTGACAGTACCCAGGCCTCGGATAATTAAACTGGCGGAGTTTCTACCCGCCATACCGGAAGACTGGACAGCGGCCAAACCCGGTACCAAACCAGCCAGACCCGATGACACATTAGGCACAGCCCGGCTCGCAGTTTGTTCATCTATCTTAACGGATGAAACAGCCCCGGTTACATTGGCTTTTTTCTGCGTACCATAACCCACCACCACCACTTCTTCCAGGGTTTTGGCATCTACCTGCAACGTTACGTTTACGGTAGTTTGCCCGCCGGGTAAAGGCTCCTCGCGGGTAACATAACCAATATAAGAAAATATAAGGGTACCGGATGCCTCGGGTAAACTAAGGGTATAAGTCCCGTCAGCACCGGTCGCGGTGCCATTAGTAGTACCTTTTACCACCACCGTTACACCTGGCAAGGCATCACCTTTTTCATCGGTAACTTTTCCCCGGATATCAGCAACGTTTGAACCAGCCGGTTCTATTCTCGAAACTTTAGAAAAAGCTGGATTTGCCGTATGGGCGTAGGGGGTCACCCGGGCAACTGCCATAGCCGTAACCGGGCTGGTGGGCTGTTGGGCGGCTCCCGAAAAATAAAGACAAACCAGGGCGGTGGCCAAACCAAATTTACCTAGCCGAAGCGTAGTTGTTTTGTGCATAGAGTTGTTATTAAGGGCGACTATTTTGTATGTTTATTTAATTTCATGTGCTTTGGTCAAAGCTAAATTTTAACCTGCCGGGTTTGTACCGTGCTGGCAATTGCTGCTGCTGCCAGAACAAAGTCGATGGATTTGCTATAAATTTAGGTGGGGCGGCCCCGTTAGTTTTACGGTTTTACAACCTCAAACTTTTTTATCTGGCCGATCCCCTCTTGCCCCTCCGCTAACATGGCTGATAGCGGCAAATAATTTAGTACAGAGTTTATTTATGTAGCCGCTAAAACTAACCGAAGAAACCAAGCTTCTCACTACCCATAAGTTCCAGATTCGATACTTTCATTAGCAATTTAAGCAATACCGGATAAAATACAAAACCCCGAATATTATGATAGCAGGCTTAATGGATATAGAAATTTAAACCAAAGCCTAAATAAATTATATTATTTATACTCAAAAAAGCTATTCATAAACCTTTTTGCAATATGGCAACGTTATTGTATGTTTTTTTCTTATATTTTTCTAAACGCCTAAACTGGCTCCTCCGGCTTGGGCCTAACCAAACTAAAAGGATAAACCGACACAGCAAAAATATTTATATGCTCTTTTATAAATTTGTCTACAAATTTAAAATATTAATAAAATTAAACTTTCTCAGTAGAAATATTTAAATAGTTTAACTTCCCAAAGAATTAGTTATATTAAGACATTAATTCTGTAGCAGTTAATCTCTTAAATCATTTAAGGCACCGATATAGGTTGTTAGTTCAGGAAATCAGTATTTCCTCTGTGTTTTAAGGACCTGCTACTATGCTTTAAGTTTCAAATTCTTATTCCGGAATCCCTTGATTAACCCAAGCATGAGGCTGAAATCAGCCACCTCCCGAAAACACCACTGGCAACGGCTTTCGCTGCTTTTAGCATCCGCGGGCCTGGGCCTGGGGCTACTGGATCTGGCGAGATGGTTTTTTTTTACGCAATTTGATTATCCTGGACTGCTTACGCCCGAGACCAGTATGGGATTGAACACCTTGCTCTCGCTGGTTCTAGCTGGCTGCTGTTTGCTGGGGCTGCATCGGAATTGGTTAACGGCTACCCGGCTGGGATTATTATTTATGCTAGCCTTTACGCTACTTAGCCTGGCAAGATTTTACTGGGAAACGAGTTGGGAAATAGGAACATGGATATTCCCGGCAGCCTCGCCCGGGTGGATGTCGTTAATGGAGGCTTTTGACCTGTCGGTATTTGCCATTGCCCTGCTATTACTTTCTATCGGTTGGTTTCAGACAGGGCAACTACTGGCCGCTTTCCTGTTCACCCTGGCCTACGCTTCTTTCATTGGTAATTTATACAATATAGGTGGCATTTATTCCCTGGAAAATTTTTCCGGTATTTCGAGCCATACTGCCCTGACCCTAACCTTGTTCAGTTTAAGTCTGTTGCTTTCCTATCCAACAAAAGGATGGATAAAAATAGCGTCGAGCCAATATTCAGGAGGAATGCTGGCCCGGTTTAATTTTACCTATTTCCTGCTGGTAGCGCCAATTTTTATAGGCTTTTACCTCTATACCCTAAACGAATGGCACCTTACACCGGGCGTAGGCATTTTAAGCCTTTTCATCCTGACCTGTGTTATCACCTTACCCGTTACCTTTTATTTCCTGAGGCGCCTGAACTCCCTGGATGCCCGACTCCAGAAAGCCCACCAGGAACTACAAATGGCCAATACCGACCTCTCGGACCGAAACGAGGAGCTCAGCGAGGCGCTAGCTGATGTAAAAGCAGGCAACCGCGAGCTGGCCGTAATGACGAAAGAGGTTTTACTCAGCAGCCAGGCCCTGGAAGTAAAAAACAAAGAACTTTCCCGCCTGAACCAAAGCCTTGATTATATTGTGCAGATGGCCAGCCACGATCTCAAAACCCCGGTTTTCAATCTGGAGCTTTTATTAAAAGAACTGAAGTCTGCTTTGGAACCCCACATCCAGCCCCACGAGGCTGAGCTGGTAATAATGGTAGGCAATGCCACTGCCAGTCTGAAGAGCACCATCGAAGGGTTAACCCAAATTATCAGATCGCAACAGCTTATAATCGGGCTGCAGGTGGCCTTTTCGTTAACCAAATTAATCCAGGAAATCAGGAAAGAACTGGAGCGAGAAATACAGCACAGCAACGCACAAATACAAAAAAACCTGCAGGTAGATACAGTCGTTTTTTCCCGGATACACTTGCGCAGTGTTTTCTTAAATTTATTTACCAATGCCCTGAAGTACCGCGCACCGGATCGGCCGCTCCTGATAAATATTACGGCCCAGCCGGTACCCGGCGGAATAGAAATAATATTTACCGATAACGGTTTAGGAATGTCGGAATACCAGGTTTCTAATTTATTTACGATTTACCGGCGTTTTCACGCGCACGTGGAAGGAAGCGGTATCGGGTTGTACCTGGTAAAGCAAACAGTCGAAAACAACGGCGGCACCATCCGCGCCGAAAGTAACCTTGATACCGGTACCCGTTTCATTATTTTTCTGCCCCAGCACCAGTAATTAAAGGCACTTTTTAAAATATCCCGTAATTTTGGCTTTTAGCTAAATACAACATGCCAGGACTCTATTACACGGCGGAAACGTTTACCAAAAATAATTTTGCGGATCAGAATCTGATGGGGGCCGAATTTGAGGACAGTACCTTTAAGCACTGTGATTTTACCAGTACTACTTTAAGCGGAGCTACTTTCAGTGATTGTATTTTTGATACCTGCAACCTGAGCATGGTTCATTTGCCCCAGGTAAAGTTGCAAAATGCGCAATTCAGTTATTGCAAAATATTAGGAGTTAATTTCAATGTCTGCTCCGATTTTCTTTTTTCCGTATCGTTTAGCCATTGCCTGCTCGATTTCTGCAATTTTATGCGCACGAAATTAAAAGCCACCCATTTTACCCATTGCAGCCTGAAAGAAGTAAATTTTTCGGACTGCAATTTAACCGGCACAGACTTTTCGGGCTCCGATTTAAACCAGGCGATTTTCCGGCAAAGTAACCTGGAAAAAGCTGATTTCCGGGAGGCCTTCAATTTCTCGATTGATCCGGAATTTAATAAATTAAAGAAAGCCAGATTCAGCCGGACTGGCCTAAGCGGTTTGCTGGATAAATACG
>JAQBNV010000131.1 GCA_028288395.1 Adhaeribacter sp.
CGGATCAATATCGGCCTGCTGAAACAAAGCCAGGGCAGCTTGGGCGTGTGCCTCTACGGCCTGCTGGATTTGGTTTTTCTGGGCATACAATTCCTGCCGGATTCTTTTAAAATCATCCAGGCTTAAGAGCTGCAGTTCCGATATGGCTTCGTACACCTGTTCGTTCAGGAGGTTATTTGCAAAGGCGGCTAGCTCCGTGGGTAAATTATTCCAGCTGCGGCCTTCGTCGGCTTTTTCGAGCGCGTAATTTTCAAGGGTACGGGAGAGCAAAGCGTGGTCGGGCTGGTTGTTAACTTTATTCAGCAGCAACGACACAGCCGTATTCAGGAGGGTAGTGGTATCCAGGTCTACCTCAAAATTGTAGGGGATATTTAATTCGCGCGTAAATGCCGTGGCCACCCGGTTTACAAAGGCATCGATGGTACTCACCGAAAATTCAGAATAATTATACAATATCTGCTCGAAGGTGCGGGCCGCCCGGACCCGGATAATTTCCCGCGAAATAGGCGGTCCCGGATATTCTTCCTGCAGGTCGGCTGTGATTTCGGTAAGTAAATTTTCGCTCTGGGCTTGCTGCTTCGGGCTTAGGTTGGGATCGTTAAACTGCCGCAAGGCCGACAAAATGCGTTCTTTCATTTCGTTGGCGGCATCGTTGGTAAAAGTAATGGCCAGAACTGAGCGGTAATAACCCGGATTGTCGCTTTGCAGGGCTAGTTTCAGGTACTCTTTGGTGAGGTTGTACGTTTTACCGGAGCCCGCCGAAGAGGAATATATTTTAAATTGTTGAGGCACAAGTATTAAATTAAAGTAGGGGTGAAGTACGAGAAGTTAAAGCCGGTCGTATCTCTAAGGTAATATTAAAATTATCTCTTTTCTGGATATTTTACCCCCATCCAGCCGGATTAATTTAAAATTTATCGCTAAATTCTTCCGGAAACATTCCTCCTGGCTTCATATTTGTTTTTTAGTTCTTCCGGATATTGGTCTAAATTAATTAAAAAGGGCCTTAGGCAATCGAACAATAGTTTTCACTGAAAAGTGATGATTTTTGAAAAAGAAGGTGAATATTTTATTAGATAGAAATATAAAAGTAAGTGGTAATTTACTTTTATAGATGTGACGGTTGGCGTAATGAATATTTAATACAAGCGACCGCTTGATTTACCATTAATTTGAAAGGCGGCGGAGTTAGAAAATTAATTAATTATGCTTAATATTAGGCCTTCCCAATCTATAGAAAGAGGAAACTGATTAAACCACCACAAGAAATTACATGAAAAAACCATTATTCTGGGTTGGCTGCCTGCTGGCAACCTTAGGTACCGCAACAGGTTTTACCGCTTTGCAACCATCCTTTCTGCCAAAAACAACTTTACAAAATTTACCGCCCAAAGCAGATCTGAAACTCGCCCCGGGTTTCTCAGCCACCATTGTGGCCGATGATTTAGGTGCGGCCCGGCAACTGGCTATCAGCAAAACGGGTGATTTTTATGTAAAGCTGGCCAAACTGAAAGATGGCAAAGGCATTATCCGGTTGCGCGACACCGATAAAAACGGTAGCCTCGAAAAACAAGCAGCTTTTGGTGATTATCCCGGCACTGGCATCGCCATAAAAAATGGCTTTTTGTATTCGGCTTCCAATACCGGGGTGTACCGCTATCAGCTCAATGCCAAAGAAGAAGTGATGCGGCCGGAACAACCCGAAGAAATTGTGAAAGGCCTGGTCGCGAAAACCCGTGATGTTTCCAAATCCATTACCCTCGATAACAAAGGCAATATTTATGTTACGGTAGGATCTTATTCCGAAGCGTGCCGGGAAGAAGGTTCCGGAAAAGGCATCATGCCTTGTCCGTTGCTGGATTCGGTGGGCGGCATCTGGCAGTTCAAAACAAATAAAAAGGGACAGCGCTATGGCGATGCCGTACGGTATGGCACCGGCTTGAAAAATGTGGTGGGCCTGGACTGGAATAACCAAACAAATACTTTATTCGCGATGCAGCATGGCCGGGGACAATTTCACGACATGTTTCCGCAGTATTATACGCCCCAGCACTCGATGGAACTACCCGCCGAAACCATGTACGAGTTAAAAGGACCCGGTGCGGATGCTGGTTGGCCTTATGTCTACTACGACCACAAACAGAAAAAGAAAATGCTGGCCCCGGAGTACGGCGGCGATGGCAAAAAAACCGGCGGTGAAAAAGTGCTCGACCCGGTAGTTGCTTTCCCGGCGCACTTAGGTCCTAATGGTTTATTGTTTTACACCGGCACCATGTTCCCCGAAAAATACCGGAACGGAGCTTTTATTGCTTTTCACGGTAAATCTTCGGAACTGCAGAAAGGTTATTTAATAGCTTTTGTGCCTTTTAAAAACGGTAAACCGAGCGGCGAATGGGAAATATTTGCTGACAATTTTGCGGGTGTTGACCTGGTGCAGCCCACAGGCCCTATCCAGCACCGGCCCTGCGGATTAGCCCAGGGCCCAGATGGTTCCCTTTACGTAGCTGACGACCTCAAAGGCACTATTTTCCGTATCGCTTATACCCCAACTAAAACGAATACTGCCAAAAAGAAATAAGGCAGGATAAATTAAATGAATTCAGCAGGAAAACAGAGCAGAACCAAATGGTTTTGCTCTGTTTTTTTTTTGCCTTTAATTTAGCTTTTTAATATTCCGGCAATGCTCGGGAGAAGAAGGAGTTGCTGTAACTGCTCTTTTGTAAAATATTAGAAGTATAACACTTCTGATTTCATTTCTTAAAATAAATCGCAAAATCACTTCATCTATCTGGCACTGTTCTACAACTGTAGCGATGCTTCCTATGCCGTTTAGAAGTAACCATTTGGCCGATCTCTACTAAAATATTGCCCCACTGAAAACAACCCAGCAGCCGGCTCGACGTTGAAATTAGAGAAAATAAAAATCGGGAAACATGAAAAATTTATCTTCTCTGGCCGGATGCTTCTTTTTATCGTTGCTGCTATTAAATTGTGGGGGCGAAAATACCGGTTCGAATGTAAAAGCGCCCGGTGGCGAAAAAACAGCCAAATCCGGGGTGCTGGAAACGGGAGCGGAGCTATTGCAGGATAAAACACCCCTGAATAAAGTTAACATGTACCTCGATGGCTTTCATTTTTATAGCGGACGGCTGGAAGGCCAGATGGAAGCCCACCATTATGTAACGCAGTTAAACGAAGATGTTCACCAGGCCATTATTTTTGATGGAAACGGCGAGAATGCGAAGTTAATGGGGGTAGAGTATATTATTTCCGAAAGATTATTCCGGAATTTACCGGCCGAAGAAAAAAAGCTGTGGCATAGCCACCACCACGAAGTTAAATCCGGAACCCTCATTGCGCCCGGCATCCCGGAAGTAGCGGAACATGAATTGATGGAAAAGTTAGTTTCTACCTACGGCAAAACCATTCATACCTGGCATACCGACCGGGATCTGGAACTGCCACTTGGCGGTCCCATGCTGATGATGGGCTTTACGCAGGAAGGCCAGATTAATCCTGCTCTGGTAGCCGACCGGGATAAACGTTTTAAGGTATCTACTGCCGAAAAGAAAAAAAACAGAGTTGATATTCCTTTACCGCAGGTTGATCCTTTGGCTAATGCCTGGGAAAAAGGTCAGATACGCCAGTTCGAAATCACGTATAAAGCGCCCGATTTACATAGTCCTGGTCATTAAAAATAGGGCCTATTTCCATTAGTAACTTGTAGAGAGCGTTCTATAAACCATTAGTCTAAACCATCGGTCGGTGGCGCACCGACCGAAAGAAGCCTTAGGATATTTCATCATACATTGTTGCCGGTGACACACCGGCCACAGAACGGCATTAATTTTAATTTCGGCTTAAGCGTAATATAATTTTTATCTGCCATCAATATTTGATAAAGGATGGTGGTTATTTCTTAGTCTTTACCGTGAAAAAACATTGAATATTAAGCGGCTAAAACCAATTTGAAGGGAAAGGAAGCATAAATAAAATCTCAATTTTAACTTTCAGAAGGATCTTTACGGGTTGATTTATAACAGAATAGGTTAGGATTAAAATTAATTATCTGCTATATGCGATCAAGGCTATTTATTACGCAAAAAAAGAGTACCTTTGTGCATTATTTTGAAATCAGCAGTCGAATATCCGTTTGCGGCTTATATAATAGCCACGTTTCCGTTAGCATCTATTTTCTCCTCGTCGGTAATTTTCTTACAAAACGTAGTTAAAATTAAGTATCTGCTCATTTCAGATAGCGTATAACCTATTTTTAACAAAAAAAATTATGAACAAATTACGATTTGATGAGCTAGAGCTCTCCCCGGAAATGCAACGGGCTATTGCCGATATGGGCTTCGAAGAAGCTTCTCCTATTCAAACTGAAGCAATACCGATAATTATGCAGGGCCGCGATGTAATTGGCCAGGCCCAGACCGGAACCGGTAAAACGGCCGCCTTTGGTATCCCAGCTATTGAAAGCATCGATCCCAAAGACCGTCGGGTACAGGTTTTAATCCTTTGCCCCACCCGCGAACTAGCCGTGCAGGTTTCCGAAGAAATAAGCAAATTAATAAAATATAAAGCCGGCATTAGTGTCGTTCCGATTTACGGCGGCCAGGCTTACGATCGGCAGTTACGGGCCCTGAAACAAGGCGTCCAGATTGTAATTGGTACACCGGGCCGGGTAATGGACCACATCGAACGGGGAACCCTGCAACTCGATGGGGTTAAGAAAATTATCCTGGATGAGGCCGACGAAATGCTGGACATGGGTTTCCGGGAAGACATTGAATTTGTACTGACTAAGATACCCGCCGAACGGCAAACCATTTTCTTTTCCGCAACCATGTCGAAGCCCATTATGGAGCTTACGAAAAAATACCAGCGCGATCCGCAGGTAGTAAAAGTGGTACACCAGACTTTAACGGTAGCCAATATAGAGCAGGTTTATTTTGAAGTGCGCAACAACATGAAAATGGAAGTGCTTTCGCGCATAATAGACATGTATAACCTGAAATCGATGATTGTGTTTTGTAATACCAAACGCATGGTCGACGAACTGGTATCTAATTTGCAGGCCCGTGGTTATTTTGCCGACGGTTTGCATGGCGACATGAACCAGACGCAGCGGACTAACGTGATGACTAAATTTAAGGCCGGAACGCTGGAAATATTAGTCGCTACCGACGTGGCTGCCCGGGGTATCGACGTAGAAGACCTGGAAGCTGTATTTAACTACGACTTACCACAGGACGAAGAAGCTTACGTACACCGTATTGGCCGTACCGGCCGTGCTGGTAAATCCGGCAAAGCCTTTTCTTTTGTATCAGGCCGCGATATTTACAAGCTGAAAGACATCATGCGCTTTACCAATGCCAAAATTAAACTGGCGCCGGTACCAAGTTTCGAAGATGTAGCTGAAATTAAAACTAATTTATTCCTCGATCAGATTAAAGATATTATTCAGCAAGGCAAATTAGAAAAACACATTGCGCGGGTAGAACGGTTGCTGACCGAAGATTTTACATCTTTGGAAATTGCCGCAGCTTTACTTAAAATGAACCTGAAAGAAGCTAAGGCCCAGGCCGCTTCCGAAGAAATGAAAGGACCCCGCGAAGGTTTCAACCGGTTATTTGTTACCATTGGTAAAAAAGACCGGATTCACCCGAAAGATATTATTGAAACATTAACGGAAAATACGAGCATCCCGAGCAACAAAATTGGTGATATCGACTTGTACGATAAATTTAGTTTTGTAGAAATTGCGAAGGAATATACTTCTGAAGTGCTGGACCGTTTGGGCCGGACTACTTTATTAGGCAAGCCGGTAAGTTTCGAGAAAGCGCAGAAAAAAATGCCCGGTGAAAATGCAGGTGAAGATGGTGGCAGCAGCAGCCGTGGTAGCTTTGAAGAAAGACCACGCCGGACTGGCGGCGACCGCGACCGTAACGATCGGGAACGGAATACCCGTTTTGGAAAGAGAGAGAAATCGAGAAGATGGTAACCTTCGGATAATAAATTCCGTAAAAGAGTTTATTAAAAGAGCA
>JAQBNV010000138.1 GCA_028288395.1 Adhaeribacter sp.
CACATCCAGAATGTATCATAAGGGGTAAGCAGGATGCGCAAGCCATGCTTCTCGCATAATAAAAACAAATCATCCCAGAGCTGCACCATCTTGGGCTGAAAGCGGCCGGCTGGTTTTTCGAAGTAGCGGTTCTCCGTCTGGCAATATTCCAGCATAAACCGGAGGCAGGTTACGCCGTGAGCTGTCAGGTTAGCCAAATGGGCTTCCACGGCGGCCATGTCTTTGCGCCGGAACAAACCCGCAAACTCGGGCCAGGTTATGGCATCATTCTGCCCTATGGGCGTCCAGGGCTTACCTTCCTCCGTTACAAAATAAGGGCTTTGGGGCGCTACCTGAATCCATGGCAAATTTTTTTTATTGTTTATTTCCGAGACGGATGCCTGTTTATCCGCAATGCCTTGCTCGAAACGGGGATGGTTGCTCGCTTGTAAGTACACGGAATTATAATTTTAACTTATTAAAGGCCTTTGTTGTAAAAATAAACCTGAAGGTTCTGCTCACTGTAATAGCTGCAATTCGCAGGAATACCAGTAGTTTGATGAATTTATAACATACGTCAACGCCCTTAACATACCTCTTGTAAAAGAATAAAAAGAAATAAGATAGTTCCGTTACATAATACTAAAAGCATTAATTATAATGAAAGTATTAGCTATACTTCGGAACCTAAATCCAACCTAAACATTTAACTTTGTTAAGAAATAAATTATTAATAATCAATTACTTAACCATCTATTTTTATTCTTTACTTTAGCTTTAACTGCTTCGTACCAGGCCTGCCCGGTAGCCGATAAATATTCGGAGCTGTTCCATTTATGGACCTGCATGGCATTTGTTTCATCGCGTTCGCACAGGTATATTTCGTGATCGGGCCTTTGGGTAATTTTCAAGCCGCAGGAACCCAGCATTCCTTCGATACACGCGTGGTTTGGCGCCCACCAATTGGTAACATCGCCGGCCAAACGGTGCTGAATAAAGGCCATCACGGGCCAACCAGGTTGTTGCATTTTTTCCCGTTCATTTATATCCAGGTTTTCCGGGATGTCCAGTTTTTCTTCGCCGGGCATGGTAAGGGTCTGGAACACCATCAGGCGCTTCAGCTTCTGGGTGAGGATATCGAGTGAAAGCAAAGGATACCGTAAGTGATAAAGCACTCCCATATACCAGATTAAATCAAATTGCTGGTCGAGGTGCGCCACATCATATACCTGCATTTGTTGGAACTTGATTTGCTCCTGGAGATTAAATTGACCAGCTACCCATTTGGCCTGCCGCAGATAATGCGGGTCCACATCGATAGCTAAGACCTGGGCGCCCTTCTTAGCCAGTTCTATACTATAAAAACCAGCATTACAGCCAACATCCAGTACCTGCCAGCCGGTTAAATCGCTCGGAAGATAAGGTTCTAATTTATCCCACTTAAAAGCCGGGAAATCCCCAAAAGCATGATTGGGCGCGGTTTGAATGCCATTGGGTAAATGAATATTGTGAAACCAGGGACCGAGCTCTTCGATTTCCTGTTTAATTGTATTTGTCATGGACTTAAAGTTGCAGGGAAATATTAAAAGACAGCATAAGCCCCGTACAGGTTAAATGCTTGCCTATTTCTATTCAAATTAAGGATTAAAATTAAGGGCGCCTTGTAGCGTCCGGACATATTGTTCTACTTCCCAGGCCCGGTGTGCAGCTGTATGGTAGGTTAAAACTTTTTGTCTGGCCCGTTCACCAATGGCATTACGTTCGGCCTCCGATATTTCCTGTAAATAGCCTAATGTATCCTGAGTACTCCGGGAGATTAATATTTCGGCATCAAACGCAAAAAAAGTATCTAAGCCCTCCCAGTAATCGCTGATAATCGGGATGCCGCAGGCGGCGGCTTCGAATAAACGAACACTCGGCGAAAAACCGGCCTGGATCATATCCTGGCGAGTAATATTTTGGGTAAAGCGTTGCTGGTTGTAGAACTGGCGGTGTTCGGCGGGTGGCAGGTGATGAATATACTGCGTATTCGCCGGCCATTGCACCGAAGCCGGATACTGCGGACCTGCCACAACAAATTTGCCAGCCGGCCATTGCCAGGCTGCTGCCAGCATCAGTGTCTCCAGGGCAGGCTGGCGATCATCGCTGTAAGTTCCTAAATAGCCTAAATCCCATTGGGCTGCGTGTTCTTCCGGGTAATAAAGCGCCGGATCAAAAGAGCAATACAGCGGCCGCGCCATTGGTGACCCGTATTTCTTTTCGAGTACTTCCAGCGTGGGCCCGCCGGTAAAGGAGAGATACAAATCATATTGCGGAATCAGGCTGGGGTGCAGGTACTCAAAATCATCCCGTTCCAGTTTAGCCAGGGTTACCGGCGTATCAATATCGTAAAAGGCTTTAATGCCCTGAGCCGTATTAATAACCCATTGCCCTACTAATACGCCCTCCGGCACATAGGAACCAATTATTACTACATCCGCTTCCCGCACTTGTTCCGTAAAGCGATTTTCTAAATCATCAAGGGTGCTATACAATTCGGTGGTGCAATATTCTGGTTGGGGTAGGTCGCGACTGGCGGCATACCACGGCACGTCGCGCTCCAGAAACAAAACCTGGTGGCTGCGGGCGGCTAGTTCCCGCACCAAACCCCGGAAGGTAGTAGCATGGCCGTTGCCCCACGACGAAGTAATGGACAGGCCCAGGATAACAATATTTAAAGGTTTTTCTGCCATCATACCAGTTCCTCGGCCCAATTTGCCATTTTGCTGTACAATAATTTTTCTAATTGGGCGGCCCGGTGGGCGTAGGTATGGGCAGCCAGTACTTTCTGGTAAGCGGCCTGACCAATAGCTTTGGCTTTCTCCGGGGTTAAAGTTGCCATTTTCCGGGCAACTTCCTTTCCGTCCCGGGCCACCAGAATTTCAGTTTCGGGTTGAAAAAATTCCTCGATACCATCCCAATAATCGGTGATAATACAGGCGGCGGCTCCGGCCGCTTCAAAAACCCGGGTTGCCGGCGAAAAGCCGTAGCGGGCCATGCTTTCCCGGCTAATATTTAATACCGCTTTGGGTGTGCAGTTAAAGGCATTATGATCCTGGGTATACACATGGCCGATATATTTAATATTCGGGCTCATAGGTTTATCGCCCCAGCCGCTACCACCAATGATAAATTTATTCTCGGGCATGGTGACAGCTACATCCAAGAAGAACGTTTCTACCCGAGCTTCGCGGTCGGGCAGCCGGTTACCCAAAAAAGCCAGGTCGCAGGTAAATCGGTTATCTGGTTCTACCGGGAAATGTGTAGCGGTATCGAGGGCATTATAAATGGGCACACATTGCCGGGCTCCCAAAGCCTCGTAAGCCTGCACCACCGGTTCGCCTCCACCATAAGTCAGTATCAGATCGTATTGCGGAATCAATGGCCGAAAAGGGTCTTGCGGATTATGTTGCACCCGGTCGAGGGTAGCCGGGGCGTCCACATCCCAGAAAACTACCATCCGGTTTGGCGATTGGAGCTTTAATATTTCGGCTTCCAGTAATTCATCAAATACCCCTACACCACTGGCTTTTACCACCAAATCGGCAGCAGTCGCTTCTGCTAGCATTTGAAGCACTGCTACTTCGGTAGCCGGATAAACCACCACTTTGGCCCAATCCGGGTCAGGAATATCGCGGTGTTGCTGCCGCTCATACGCATCGGGTTCGTAGAAAGTAACCTGATGACCACGGGTATGTAAGGCCCGCACCATGCCGCGGTAATAGGTAGCTGCTCCGTTCCAGTATGCCGAAACCAGGCTGGACCCGAAAAAAGCGATATTTAGTTTTTTATTATTCATGATTTATTTCTTCGTTCCGAAAAATTTTAACGTTCTCAATGCCCAAGGCTACACAAATCTGCTCCAGTTCGTTTACCCGGTGGCGGCAGGTATGGCGTTGGCGGATAACCTGTAAACCATTTTGGATTAGTTCATCTGACTTCTGCGGGTCGTTTAATACCGTTAGCAGGTGTCTTTTCATTTCTTCGCCGTTATGAGCAACCAGGAAGTCCTGACCCGGGGTAAATAGGTTTTCGGCATCTTCCCAGGGGGCAGAAATTAATGGAATGCCACAACTCAGGGCCTCAAAAGGCCGGATGGTCGGAATACCCGGCAAAGCTTCGACGTAAGGTCGCCGTGGCACGTGTACTGTTACTTTAAAGCGGGAGAAAACCTCCGGCGCCAAATAATTGGGCAACCAACCGCCGTATTCGATGCCGGCATCAGCCAGGGATTGCAAAGCATGCGCCGGGTATCTTACTCCATAAATTTTAGCTTTGAGTCCCAGTTCTTTCACCGGTTTAATCAGAAACTCGTGGAGTTCGACGGTACGCTCTTCGTCGCCCCAGTTGCCAATCCAGACCAAATCGCCTTCTACCTCCGTTTTGGCATGCGGGTAAAAAACGGAATCGTCGGCCGCTTCGTGCCAGGTCCAGGCCTTTTTCGTCCATTTCTCTTTTAAATATATATTCCGGATAACTTCGCCAAAGGCCAATGCGCCATCGTAATGCTGTAAATCGTACTGGGCCATGCTGGCTTTTTCTGTTACCGCCCGGTGGTGGGTATCGTGGAAGAGGAGTTTATAATTTTTACCAAATCGGTGTTGCCCAATGCGCTTTACCAAATCATGATCGTTCCACTCGTGTACCAGCACCAGGTCTGCATCTGCCAGAACAACATCCAGATCAAGGCTATCAGGTTGGTAAAAGTTAGTTTGAATACCGGGGTAATATTGGACTAATTCATCCGGCTTATCCGGTCCGTAATCTTTGATCAGGTTTTGCAGGCTCCAGCCATTCACCGGTTCAAAAACAACTACCTCGTGGTTGCGTTGCTTTAGCTCCTGTACAATGCCCCGTAAAAAATGAGCATTGCCATGGTTCCAATCCGACAACAAGGAATGGTAAAACATTACTATTTTCATCTATAATCTAGATTAGTATTTTCTTTTCTGATTCAATAGGTAAAGTTGGGTAAAGTAAGCCACTGTATACCTTACCGTATTCAAAAGCCGTTTGGTTGATGCTGTATTTTAAGCCGCGCTGCATGGCCCTAAAACCCATAATATTCCGGGCAAACTCGTCTTCAATTAAGTGGTTAAGAACGCTGCTCAAAGCTTTGATATCGCCGGGATGGACATAAGTTGCCGCTGGTCCCCAAATATCGCGCTGGCTCGGAATATCCCCTACCACCAAGGCACAACCAGATAATCCTGCTTCAAGTATAGCTAAACCAAACGGCTCGTATTTAACTGGTAGACAAAATATTGCGGCGCGGCTAAGCCAATTTATTATTTCTTTTCCCGCTAACGTTCCCAGAAAGTGAATATTTGGCAAATCCAGGATTTCGCCGGTTACCGGGTGGCGCGCATCGCCGGCAATGTAAACCGGCCAATTTAAATCAGCCCCTACTTGGGCTAAAGATTTTATATTTTTAGCTTCATCCCATACCCGGCCCATACTAAAAATAAAGGGTTCTTTGGCCGCATATTCAAAAGCGGTGGTATGCTGTCCGTTAAAGATTACCTGGCTTTGCCTGAATGGTCCATACAGTTCCCGGGCTTCCTGCAACATCGCATTCGTTGGCGAGATAACCACGTCCGCCGCTTGCAGGCCCGCCGCTACTGCTTTTTGATAATATTCCCACGACTGGGGAGCATTTTCGCCTTTCACGGCCCGCCACCAGGATGCCACACATGAATGCACCACCATCACCACCGGTTTGCCCCAGTTTAATTGGCCATGACAGAAATGGTTCAGGTGAATAATATCAGGATTATATTCTTTATTGATGTTTAGCAACCATTCACCTGTCACTCGTAAATCTTCCCAGGGATCATCCATCCACTCCAGCTTAAAGTTGCTTTCGTAAAGCGTAACCTGGGGTAAGGCAGATACCTGTTCCCGCTGGCCTTTGCTCAAGTTTGCTCCCATGGTGGCCAGGGCTACCTCTACCCTGTACGGCTCCAAAGCCTTTATCAAGGTTATCGCGTAAGTCCAGACGCCACCCACGGTATCGGCAGTGAGCAATAGCCGGAAAGGAATTCTATCCTTATCTTCCATATATTTTGTCCAGTACGGCCGCCACTTGCATAAACTCTTCTGCTTCCGAATGAAAGCTTTCGCCTGCTGCTACGCGGTTTGCCCAAACCACACCTGCCCGCCCCGACCAATCGTCGGGTGGCAAATTAAGGATTTCGGTGCGGGTGCCATAAAAACGCTCGGCGGTAAAATCATAAAAAGAGCCCTTCAAATTTTTAAAAGCCACGCCGCCACCAGTACCGTAAAAAATGGCACTGATAATAGCCTCCTGTCCCGCGGGCAAATTCCAGGAACAGGTTAAAGATACATGGGTACCCCCGGCTAATTCCAGGCTGGCATTCGCATAATCTTCTACTTTATCGTGGGTAGAC
>JAQBNV010000160.1 GCA_028288395.1 Adhaeribacter sp.
CTATAGCGCCGCTTTGGCCCGAACTACTTCGGTCGCAACGGGAGCTGATACCGGATGGTCCATAACCTTTTGCCGGTGAATTTCCGGCGTAGGTTGCTTATAAGAAGTGTCAGGGGCATCGGTAACCGCTATATGCGGCGCAATAACCAAAGACACGATTGACATTAATTTTATCAGGATGTTCATCGACGGCCCGGAGGTGTCTTTGAAGGGGTCACCGACCGTGTCGCCGGTTACCGAGGC
Source organism: Adhaeribacter sp. (assembly GCA_028288395.1). Classification (GTDB taxonomy): domain Bacteria; phylum Bacteroidota; class Bacteroidia; order Cytophagales; family Hymenobacteraceae; genus Adhaeribacter. The sequence goes on from JAQBNV010000160.1 coordinate 244, forward strand.
TTTATGCGCCTCTGATCCTTTGTACTCCATTTTACCGTTAATCATTACCCCTTTTTCGAAAGACTTTTTGGCATTATCCCAGGCGCCACCGGCATTGGACTGGAACATGGCCATTAATACCCCCGAAACAGTAACGCCGGCTAATACGCCGCCCAGCACTTCCGGCCCCATGGTATAACCTACCAGAACCGGTACAACCAGCGCAATAGCACCCGGCAACATCATTTCCCGGATGGCCGCTTTCGTAGAAATAGCCACACATTTGTCGTATTCCGGCTTGCCGGTACCTTCCATAATACCCGGTATTTCACGAAACTGCCGGCGCACCTCTTCTACCATGGCCATGGCTGCCCGGCCTACTGCCGATATAGCCAAAGCCGAAAAGATAAATGGTATCATACCACCCACAAACAGGCCGGCGAGTACCCGGGCATTGCTGATATCAATTACGGTAATATTGGCCGTACCCATAAAGGCCGCAAATAAAGCCAGCGAGGTAAGGGCCGCCGAAGCGATGGCAAATCCTTTACCGGTAGCGGCGGTCGTATTGCCGACAGCATCCAGAATATCGGTCCGTTCCCGTACCTCTTTGGGTAATTCGCTCATTTCGGCAATTCCTCCGGCATTATCGGCAATCGGGCCAAAAGCATCAATGGCTAACTGCATGGCCGTTGTGGCCATCATACCGGCCGCCGCAATGGCTACCCCGTACAAACCCGCTACTTCGTAAGAAAAAATAATACCGGCAGCCAGCACAATAATAGGCATTACTGTAGATTCCATGCCCACAGCTAACCCGCCAATAACCGTAGTCGCGTGCCCCGTGCTGCTCTGCCGCACAATGCTGTTAACCGGGCGACGGCCCATGGCGGTGTAATATTCGGTAATAATACTCATAAGCGTACCTACTATTAACCCAATTATAATGGCCCAGAAAACGCCCATCCGGGTAAAATCAAAACCCCGTAAGCTCAGGGTTTCGGGCAGCATCCAGTTTACCAAAAAATAAGAGGCAATGGCGGTTAATACTACCGACGACCAGTTACCTAAGTTTAGAGCGGCCTGTACATTGCCACCTTCTTTTACCCGCACAAACAAAGTCCCGATCATGGAGAAAATTATACCCATGCCCGCAATTACCATCGGCAATAATATCGGAGAGATTCCACCAAAATTATCGACGGCGGTTATTTCCCGGCCCAGTACCATGGTAGCCAGAATGGTAGCCACGTAAGAACCAAATAAGTCCGCACCCATACCGGCTACGTCGCCCACGTTGTCACCCACATTATCGGCAATGGTAGCGGGGTTACGCGGATCATCTTCCGGAATACCGGCTTCTACTTTACCTACCAGGTCGGCACCTACGTCGGCCGCTTTGGTATAAATACCGCCGCCTACCCGGGCAAACAAGGCAATACTTTCGGCACCCAACGAGAAACCGGTTAATACTTCCAGGGCAATTTCCATATCATCGGCGTTATAAACATCGCCTACAAAAATGGCTTTAAAGATTATAAACAGGCCGCCTAAACCCAGCACCGCCAGGCCGGCTACGCCCATTCCCATGACTGAACCACCGCCAAAAGATACATCCAGCGCTTTAGACAAACTGGTTTTAGCTGCCTGGGCCGTACGCACGTTGGCTTTGGTAGCGATGCGCATTCCAATAAATCCTGCCAGGGCCGAGAATATTGCACCAATCAGGAAAGCAACCACAATCAGCGGGTGGGAATTTTCGCCGACGGTGCCCAGATAGCCTAAAAACAAAGAGGCAATAACAGCAAAATAAGCAAGCACTTTATATTCGGCTTTCAGAAAAGCCATGGCGCCTTCGGCAATATACCGGGCAATTGTTGACATTTTCTCACTGCCGGCATCCTGCCGGGTTACCCAGGCAGATTTTACAGCGGTATAAAGCAAAGCAACGATTCCGAAAGCAGGAATTGCGTAAATAATGTTTTCCATCTAAAGCGTTTTATTTTTGAAGTTAAAATTTTAAAATGTAGGCGTTTTAAACCCTTAGTAGCCGTAACATACAAATTAAAATTTTAAAAACAATAGCCTCCCAGGCCCCCGGAATTCTTTTTTATACCAGCCGGAGCATTGGTTTAAAAAATATATGGACTCCAGTAGAAACAGCGCGGCTAAATAATCAATATTCAGGCCTGATTCTTAAAGTTCTTGCATCAAGACCCGGTATAAAGCCACCATATTCCGGATATCATCTTTATGCACGATTTCATCCGGGGAGTGCACATTATCTTCGGGCGCTCCCACAAAACACCAGTCCCAGGCAATATCGCTGTGCTGGAGTTCTTTGGCATCACTGCCCCCTGAGCTTTCAACTTCTAACTGAAAAGGAATACCGGCCGTTTTCGCGATTTGAATAAGTTTCATCACAAAACTGCGCCGCGGTATCAGGCTATCGCGCAACGAAATAGCGGGGCCTTGTCCGGGACGTACGCCTTCGGTAACCCAGGTTATGTCGGAAATGAGCGCCTGGTTTACCCCGTACTTTTCGTTTATATATTTGGCCAGGTAACCGACCGAACCGCCGCCGTGTTCTTCCCAGCAGCTAAAAGCAATAATGCCGTCTTCTAAAGTTTCGGCTACCCGGAGGGCATTCCAGACCCCTAGGCGATTATCGAGGTAACAGGACTGCACCGTTTCGGCGGTTTCCCGGAAATCGCACTGAAAAACCAGTTCGGTGCCCCGCGCAATTTCCCGCTCGTACTCGTAACTCAGCCGGCCATCTTCCTCTGACACTTGCAGCGTGCACGCTATTTCACCCTGTTCATCCCGGCCTACTAGCCGGTAACCCGATTCGGTATCGGGGCCACCTATTTTTATTAGTTGTTTTCCGTACCGCACCATAAAGCCAATGGAATCCAGGTGGGCAAAAATAGCGGTGCGGGGCTTCCCGAAAACCAGCAGAATACAATCCTGAAACGCCCGGCCCGTTATCACTTCCGGGCGCACCTTCCAGGCAGATTGGTTTTGTTCGATATAATTCAGCAAAAAGCGAGTCAGGTTGCTTTCGTTACCGGAAGGCGCCTGCACCCGGCATAATTGTTCTAGTAATTCCATCGTTTAAAAGGTAAGCTTCAGGGTTCTTATGGGTTTCGTTATCCCGGTCAAATTTAACGGAAGGTCCGATGTAAACGATGAAAAATATTCCCGGCCGGCATTTAATTTTGGTTGGCACTTCCTAATTCCTATTAACAGGTCGGCTTTCCCGCCGGCGCAACCGTTGCGGGCACCTTAATTAAATATTATTCCGGAACGGCCCGGCATAAGCCTTTAGAAGTAATTTCTCTTAATTTTGCGCTTAATTATTTGGTCAAGCCCTAACTAAATACCACGCCACCAGGAATGAATAAGAG
>JAQBNV010000171.1 GCA_028288395.1 Adhaeribacter sp.
AGATAAAGAAGCACTTCATGAAAAAATTTTTACTGCTTACTTCCCTCCTGGTACTACCATTCTGGCTGGTAGCCCAGCAAAAATCCCAGTACTCTCAGTACATGATCAATAATTACCTGCTTAATCCGGCGCTTACCGGAATAGAAGATTACACCGATGTTAAACTTGGTTACCGCAACCAATGGTCCGGGGTAAATGGAGCGCCGATTACTTTTTACCTGAGCGGGCATACACGGCTATCCGGCAAAGCAAAATCGACCAAAGCAACTCTTTCAGGCCAGAACAAACCGGTAGCGTTTGCCCCCGAAGCGCCGCTAAATGGCATCCATCGTAAAGTTAAACCCCACCACGCGATTGGTGGCATTTTGCTCCGCGACCAGATAGGTCCTTTTTCGCGCACGGAGGCCAGCGCCTCTTATGCCTATCACTTACCTTTAGCCAGCAATTTACGTTTGGCTACGGGTACTTCCTTGGGTATCATCAGTCAGTCGCTACGGCCTGAGGTAATGAACTTTGCTAACCCATCGGATAATGCCGCCGCAGGCTGGAGTAAATTAAGTCCGAACCTTTCGACCGGTTTGTGGCTTTATTCTGATAACTTCTACACCGGCGCTTCGGCTACCCAGCTATTTGCCAACGCTACGGCTACCGATGACCAACCAGCCGACGACAATGCCTTGCGCAATCATTATTTTATCACGACCGCTTATAAATATTCACCCTCCCCCAAGCTGGCCTTGGTACCTTCCATCCTGATAAAGTGGGTGCAGCCGCTGCCTGTTTCGGTTGATTATAACCTTCGGGTGGTTTATGATAATTATTGGGCCGGTTTTTCTTACCGGCAACAAGACAGCTTTATAATTATAGCGGGCCTTACCCTGAGTAAGCGATTTGATTTTGGTTACGCCTACGACCTGGGAGTAAGTTCGCTAAGTAGCCAAAGCGCCGGCAGCCACGAAATTGTTCTGGGCCTGCGGTTAGCCCATAATTAAGGGAAATAATATGGGGCAATATTTCACCAGCCATTACCTATTCCCCAATATTCAGGCTAAACCTTTTGGCTGTACTCGGTTGGGTTTGAGCAAACTAAAGGTAGATCCGAAACAATAATTATTATATTTAGGACTTACGCAAAAATACCAGACTAAAGGTTAAAAGAACCGTTTTTGCCTGTTTTAACCAACAACTTGCCCGTCAAAAGATGCGGCAAGGTCGGCTTTGCAAAAGTTCTAATATTTAAGTCAGCGGCGGCACACCAAAATTAACAAACCAAGGAATGATTTCCATTAACAACGGGGTTGCTGTGAAGTATCTGAAGTTTATAAATTATTCTTTAACGCTGGTTAATGGTAGTTCAGTTATTATATTAGCTTTCGCCACCGCTATTATTTACCCTTTAGATATTTTTAAATATTCATTCGGGTTAATTATGCAAACACTTTTGAAATCTTTCAGTAAGTATAATGTAGGAGCTATATTTTAAACAAAAGTTGCATGAATTTTCCAGAAATAACCGCACAAGCTACCGGTAACAAAAGGCTATGCTGACAGAAATATTAATTCTTATGTTGGTCGGGTTGCTGGTAAGTACCTTTGGGACAGTGGTTGGGTTTGGCGGCGGGGTATTTATGGTACCAATTCTCATCCTTTTTTTTAATTTCCCCATCGAAATAGCCATTGGCAGTACCATGTCGGCCATGTTTCCGGCGGCTTTGATTGCCTCTTTCTTTAACTACCGCGAAAAAAATATCGATTATGTGGTTGCTTCGCTCATTCAGTTTCCGGCCATGCTGGGCACCGTGGCCGGTGCTTTACTCGTTTCTATTTTACCGGTGGTAGAACTACAGTTTGTATTTGCCTTTTTTGTAATAATTATTGGCTTTTTAGTTATCGGCGACTCTCCTAAAAAAGGAATGATCCAACGAAAAAAGGGTGTCATGTACCGGGTGACCCACCTGCCTACTTCTTTTATCCGGAAAAACCATCACAAGCACCTGGCTTACCGCATTAATGGCAGCATTGTAGCGCTATTTGGTTTGGTTACGGGTACCGTAGCAGGTTTATTTGGTATTGGGGGCGGCTTTCTGCAAACGCCTGCCATGATAAAAGTATTTAAAATGCCTTCCCGGATAGCCACCTCCACCTCGCTTTTTATTTTAACAGTAACCAGTTTTACCGGGCTCTGCACCCATTTCTGGCTAGGTCATATCGATTGGAACAAAAGTTTACCGCTTATGTCGGCTTTTGCTATTGGAGCGGCTTTGGGGCAATATTTTAAAAGAGATGATGTAAATATTCCAGCCATCGATATTTTAATTGGGATTGGTTTGTTCCTGGCAGGAATGGCTCTGATTATTAATATTATAATTAAAACCGGTGTACTATTTAATTATACTTTCTGAGATCTTGCCGGACTTTTAGTTAATGGTAAAAGCTAGCCCACATTTACCAAAAAGCTTATTGAATAAATTTATTCGGCACCGGCATAATGCATGGCCAGCAGGGTTTCCACTTTTTCGATGGTTAAGGTCTTGGTAATATAGTAAGAATTATAATAGCTGGCGCTGCTGGTATCCTGTGGATGATTAGACGAAGATAATATATATAACAGAATATCCT
>JAQBNV010000244.1 GCA_028288395.1 Adhaeribacter sp.
TTTTTGAAAAATAAATATGGCATTGAATTTATTATATGAAAAAAAATTACTTCTGTTTCTTTTTTTTATTCGGGCTGATCGGGTTGGCGCAGGCGCAAACCTATAAGCTCTCGAAAGAACCGGCCCAGTTTATACTGGATGTAAAAGCCATGATGGGAGCTACGAAAAACGAGAACGCCGTGAAAGTAGCTGCCCGCCTGGAGGAAATATGGGGCACGAACCAGCTGACCAGCAGCCAGCAGGCCAAAGTAATAGACCTGTCGCAGAAAATGCTGGTGAAAAAACTGAAAGCCCGCCCGCATTTCGAAAGCCTGTACGGGAGCCTGGTAAGTGCCGTAAATATTCATAAACTGAATAATACCTCATTAGACCAGTTTCTGACCGTTACCGAAACCGCCCTGGCAAAAGAGAAAGTGCCGGCGTTTGAGAAATACCTGCAAACTTCTTATTCCTTCCTGGAGTCAAAAATTATTTATCGTTCAGCGGCTAATACCTTACGGGTGCTGGGTGGCACCTTCTCTTTTGCTTATCGGGACGGTACCGAACCTATTCCGGTCGAGCCCGCACCGGTAAAGCCGGTTGCGCCTGCCCCGGTTCCGGCCAAAGCAGCCCCTAAAAAAGCACCCCAGGATGGTGAAATTGTTTGGAACGATGACGTGAAAGATACGGCCCCGGCGGCAGATGATGCAAGCGCTTTTTTTAAAGCAGCCGATGGCGTTATCCCGACCGTAATGGGACCGGTTTTGCTCCTGAATAATATCGATTTGTTTTTTGTAACCGGTCCGGATTCGTTGCTGTTAAAAAATACCGATGGCTCTTTGATGCTGGCCCGCAATATTTTTGTAGGAAACAAAGGCCAGTTTACCTGGCTTCAATCCGATGGTGAAGCTTCCGCCGCCCTCAAAAAGTTTAGCTTTGATACGAGCCGGCCGGCCTTTAAAGCCGAAGGCGTAAACCTGACTTATCCGGCGGTGCTGGAGGCCCCGGTGGAAGGCATATTTGAATTCCGGAATGTGCGTCGGAAAACGCCTGGCGCCGATACTGGTTTTCCCAAATTTATATCCAATACGAATAATGCCCGCCTGAAAAGCATCGGTGAAAATATTAAATATGTGGGTGGTTTTACGTTGGCCGGAAATAAAATAAGTGCTGCTGCCCTGGATGGCAGTGGTTCGGAGATTACCGTGAGCCGCGATGGAAAGCCGAAATTTAAAGCGGCGGCGGCCAACTTCCTGCTCCAGGACAGCCTGATCTCTTCAGAAAATGCCGCCGTATTTATCTTTAACAAGCAGGATACCCTGGCGCATCCCGGCATCCGGATGAAATATGTGAAGCCTACTCAAAAACTTTCACTTATTCGCAGCGACCAAGGTATGGCCAGCCCCTTTTACAGCTCGCACCACCAGATGGAGATCAACGCCGAAATGCTGACCTGGGAATTGCCCACACCTACAATTAATTTCTCGGTACTGACGGCCAAAAATGAGGTGCCGGCCCGTTTATCGTCTAAAGAATATTTTACCGAAGATCGCTACGAACATTTAAAAGGCACTGCCGATTTTCACCCGCTTATCGTTATCACCAACTTTGCCGACAAGCGGCACACCAATACGTTTAATCTGGCGGAGCTGGCCCAGAGTAGTAAAATAAAGGAGTCGGAATTGAAAATTGCCGCTTCGATGCTGGCCAAACAAAACTTCCTCGATTTTAACCCGGTTTCGGGCCAGATTACAATAAAACCCAAAGCGATGCACTATATGAAATCGGCACGGGGTAAAAAAGATTATGATTACCTGACTATTAAATCGCTGGCGCCTTCAGGTAAAAATGCCACCCTCGACCTGGATAAAAATGAGTTGCTGGTACGCGGGGTAGATAAATTCTATTTTACCGGCGATTCAGTAGCTGTTTATGCCCAACCCGACAGCAACCAGGTACGCATCCTGAAAAACCGGGATATTAAATTTAATGGGGTGGTGGTAGCCTCAAATTTTCGGTTCCGTGGTTCTGAATTTACTTTCAAGTACAACGAATTTCTGATCGACATGGTTAAGATTGATACCATTGCCTTTGCCGCCCAGAAGAAAAAGAAAAAGAATGCCAAAGATAAAGACAGCGGCAAAGAACAGTTTTCCAGCCATAACCTGACCAAATCGGCCGGTACGCTCTATTTAAATAAAGCTGATAATAAGTCGGGGCGTAAAAAATATCCTAATTTCCCGCTGTTTGACGCCACCGCCGGAGCCTACGTGTATTTTAATAAACCCGAAATATTGGCCGGAGCCTACGATACCACGGTCTATTTTGCCATTCCGCGCTTTAAACTCGACAGCTTGAACAGCAGTGTGCCGGGAGCCGTAGGTTTTAAAGGTAAGTTTTATTCCGGCGGTATTTTTCCACCTATAGAAACCCAGCTGTCCATTATGGACGACCAATCGCTCGGGTTTGCTTACACGGTTCCGAAAGGCGGTTTGCCGGCTTACGGCGGCAAAGGTAAGTTTTACGATAAACTTACCATGACCAATAAAGGACTGCAGGGAGCCGGCGAAGTAGAATACCTGACCACCCGACTTAAATCAAATGCTTTTACTTTTTACCTCGATAAGGTACTCACCTTAGGAACCGAAGCTACTATAAAAGAAGCTACCGTTGGCAAAGCTTATTACATGGGCGGTACCTTTAACAAGTACGTAATGGAATGGCTGCCTAAAAAAGACACCATGAATATTAGTACGGTAAGCGAACCTTATAAGCTCTACGGCAATAAATATACTTACCGGGGTATTGCTATCTTAACCCCCGACGGATTTTTCGGCGATGGCGTGGTAGAGGGGGCCGATGGCCTGATTAAATCGCCAAATTTGGCGTTCGCCAAAGATCAGTTTAAAGCCCACAATGCCACCCTCGAAATTAAATCTAAAACCCCCGGTAAACCCGCTTTGCGTGCTTCCGATGTGTTGCTGGAATTTAATGTAACCAAAGGGCAGGCGACCTTCTCACCGGAGCGTCCGGGCGTAGCCAGTACCGATTTCCCGAATTCCCAGTTTAGAACCTCGCTTAGCGGCGGGATGTGGGATGTAAACCGGAAAGTGGTAACCATGCGGGAGACCGACGAAAAAAGCGGCAGCCATGCGTACTTTCTTTCGGCCCGGCCTTCCCACGAAGGCCTGAAGTTTAAAGCCAAATCGGCCAGTTACGATATAAACAAAAATACCCTGAATATTGGCGGGGTGCCTTACATAGCGGTAGCTGACGCCCATGTGGTGCCCGACAGTGGCCGGGTTTATATTACCGAAAGCACCAACCTGAAAACGTTACAGAAAGCTACCGTTATCAGCGATACCCTGAACCATTACCACCGGATGTACCAGGGCGAAGTAAATATTATCTCCCGGCTGAATTATCAGGGCTATGCCAATGCCAATTACGTAAATGCCGCTGCCGATACGTTTGCGGTTAAATTTGGTAAATTCGCCATGAAAAATATGGATAAGGTGAAACCCGTTACTATATCGGAAACTGCCCTGAATGGCGGGGTAAGTGGGAATGAAATAACTGGTATCAATACCGAAATATTGCCCGATGATACTGTTTCGGTGGCCGAGACGCCGGTGAGGAAAGGTGGCCTGTTCCGGAAAGCATCGCTGATTAAAAGTAAAAAGCAGGCCAATCCGGCCGATGAGCAGGCGCCTGACCCCGCCCTTAAACCTGAACCGGACCTGGCTGCCGAACCGGTAGTAGCCAAAGGCCGGAAGAAAAGAAAAGGACTGGTAAAAGAAACGGAGAACCGCCCGGACTCTACCTTACTGGCCATGAATACCGAAGGACTGGAGAAAAAAGATCGATTGCGTTTTTTGCGGAAAGCCGAAGTGGTAGACGTTGCCGTGCCGCACACCGAAGCGACGGCTAGCGTAAAAGAGACTGATAAGTTCCTGATTGCACCGGGTGTCCGGTATAAAGGCGATATTACGTTGGCGTCGAACCAGCAGTTCTGGGATTTCGATGGTTTTGTAAAGCTGGCATTCACCGGGGAAGAAGGATCCTCTGATTGGTTTCCTTATAAAGCAACCGTTAACCCGGCCGAAGTAAAGATAAATATTGTAGCGCCGAAAGCCGCCGATGGCGCGCCGCTCAAAACCGGGTTGCACGTAGGTATTGCTAACAATAAAATTTACAACACCTTTGTTTCGCAGAAAAAGGATGAAACCGATTTGGACGTATTTGAAGTGGAAGGCCAGCTGGCTTACAACAAAAACCGGAAAGAGTTTAAACTGGGCAAAGAAAAACGGATTACCGGCGAAGAATATTCCGGCAACCTGATGACCTTCAACGATTCTACCGGCATATCAAGCTACGAAGGTAAATTTAACCTGATTCAGCCGTACAAAACTTTTAAAATAGAAGCAGCCGGCGAAGCCCGGGTGAAGTCGAAGGATAATTTATATTTGCTCAATGCCTTATTGGCCTTTGACATGAGTATTCCGGAACAAGCCCTGATTGCGATGGCCGGTGCCTTGACCAACAATACCGGCAATGCTCCGGAAGCCATCACTGAAAACGGCGCGTTGCTTTACAAGATAGCCCAGTTTGTGCCGGGTAAAGAGGCCAAAGCTTTCGCCGATCAGTCTAAATATACCCCGCTGCCGGTCTTTTCGTCTAAATTTATGAAGAGCCTGGTCTTTAACGCAGTAGATTTGCGGTGGTCCGA
>JAQBNV010000209.1 GCA_028288395.1 Adhaeribacter sp.
AAAGGTATATCTGTATTCTGTTTTCTCGTGAAAGACCAATTGACTGGTATTTTCTTTTTATCAGGATTTATAAACTCATCTAAAGTTTGAAAAAGGGCTAAATTGGGTGTGATGTAATTAGAAGACATACAGGCATGTTATTCACGGAATGTACTGAACATTTTTAAAATAAAAAAAGGCAGTCGTTATAATGCCGACTGCCTTTTTTATTAAAAAATATTGTTTTATTATCTGCCACCGGTTGTTCCACCAGAAGTGGTACCGCCGCCACCAGAAGTAGTACCACCCCCAGAGGTAGTGCCGCCACCGGAAGTGGTACCGCCGGCAGTTGTACCCCCACCGCCAGAAGTGGTACCGGAAGTAGTTCTGCCTGAGGTAGTACCTGAAGTAGTACCAGCGGTTGTGCCTGTAGTGGTTCTGCCTGAGGTTGTACCGCCCGCTGTAGTTCCGCTTGTGGTACGTCCGGCAGTGGTGCCGGTAGTTGTTGTACCGGAGGTAGTGCCCGAAGTGGTGCCGCCTCTGGTGCCGCTGGTTGTACCAGTAGTTGTTCCACCAGATCGGTTACCAGCTGTGGTGCCACTGGTGGTTCCGCCTGACCGGTTACCTGCTGTAGTTCCGGCTGTGGTGCCCCTGGTGCCTGAAGTAGTACCAGCCGTGGTCCCTCTGCCAGTAGTTCCGCTGGTGGTGCCAGAAGTAGAACCGGTGGTGGTTCTAGTGCCAGCCGTAGTACCCCGGCCGCTTGTGGTACCGGTAGTAGTACCAGCGGTAGATCTACCAGAAGTTGTGCCCGAAGTAGTACCAGTTGTGGTCGAGCCGGAGGTCGAGCCTCCGCTTGTTGTACCGCCACCGCCAGCAGTGCTACCACCAGTTGTTTGGGTAGGCTGATTAAAGGTATTGCCATTATTATCTCCGTCGGCAGCCAGCAACAAGGCAGAAGGGAATAAAAAGGCAACGGCTACGGCTGAAATCCATCTTTTTTTCATAAATTTAATTTATTTAAGTTTAAACAATTGCAAATAGCTTTATTCTACGGGCATTGCTGAAAGGAAGGCTAAAAATTTTGGCAGGAATTTATACTGAATTATATACCGAAATAATACATATCGCGGTATTAATCAGTATCATATGCAATAATATACAAAATTAAGACCACTAAACGAAGCCTGATCCAGGCAGGCTGGTTAACCAATTTCAGGATAAGCTATTTTAAACATTATATAATTTTATTAATATATAATACTTTTAGATATTAGCTCATTCTCCCTTAAACCCCCTTTTAGCTACCCTAACTTTTACTTTTTGATTAACCAATTGGTCCGGACAGGACTATCCCAAACACTCTTTAGCCAAAGCTTTTATTTGTATTAGCTACCCCCAAAAGATACTTATATCAAAATCCTTTTATCAGTAAATACGGATGACAGCGCTTTGATATATTCTGATGGACCTGCTTGCATTTCCCATTGGGCTGCTCACTTCTGAATATTTTAAAGAGCGGGAGAAAGCTCACGCAGCATTCGCTTGCCCGCAGTACTTGCCAAAGATATGCTACCCGAAGCATTGGCAGAATAAAACGGACTTAATGGCCCCTTAACGAGTTGAACTAAATTAAAATGTCCTTCCGGGGAAGCTTGCCGTTTTGAAGTGGCAAGTTTCCCCGGAAGGACATTAGAGGTGACCGGAATAAAGTAATTTCTTTTACCTGGAATTAAAGCTGTGCTTTAATGCTCGTATTTTTACTCAAATCCTTAATCCGGATGTTGCGGAAAGCTAATTTGGAACCATGACCCAGGAAAGCAATATGACCGGTATTGCGGTGAATACCCGGGTGATCTTTTTTATCCAGGGTACCGTTTTTACGGGCTTGGGTTAAATCGCCATCCAGAATAGTCGTACCGTTCAGGATTATTTTAATTTTTGGACCGTTTACGATTACTTCCTGATAGTTCCATTCGCCTACCGGCTTTAAGTAACCACGTTTGGCGGGCAGAACCCCGTAAGCCGAGCCATGATACTGGTAAATTTCCAGGTCTTTGTATATATCCGCATCGTTATCCAATATTTGCAGTTCAATGCCAGTATAAGCTGCATCGCCCTCTAAAGGCGCCCGGATACCCAGGCCATTATTTGCACCGGGGGTTAATTTAAACTCGAACCGGAACACAAAGTCGCCGTACTCCTCTTTGGAATATAGATTGCCGCGGCTACCGGGCTTGGGATCAACTACCATATTACCCTCGGCAATGGTATAATCGGTGGTGTTGCCCATCCATTCGTGCATGTTGGTGCCGTCAAACAAAACTTTATAGCCTTCTTTCTTTTCGGCGGCACTTAGTTTAAAAGGTTCGGGCCGGGGAATTTCCCGGATATAAATATTGCGGTAGCCTACCGGTGAACCGTGGGCCTGCAGTTCTATCTGCTCTTCCGGAAATATCGGCATGTTGCGATCCCAGTAGTTTTCCAGGATTACATTGTCGGTAACCAGCTCCCCGTTTAAATAAACGGTAACGCGGTCGCCCTGCATCAGAATCCGGAAGTTGTTCCATTCGCCCAGGGCATTGTCGGCTACCTTCAGCGGCTTGCTCGGATGTACTTTGTTGTTGTATAAACCACCAGACCCAACCTGGGCGCCAGCTTTCACACGAGAAGTATCCCACATTTGTACCTGCGGCGTACCGCGTAAGTAAACACCGGCATCACCTTCTTTTTTACCATCGTCGTAGATTTTCCAATCTACCAGCATCTCGAAATCGCCGTATTTTTTCAGAGTAGTCAGGTTATCAAATCCGTGGCCGACAAACATAATCTCGCCGTTTTTCACCTGCCAGTCTTTGCGCATCTGCTCATCAGCTTTCTGCTGGGCGGCGGCCAAGGTTTTGGCATCCATCTTCGAGCGCTTTATCGGGTCGGCTACCAGGCCTTTCCAGCCGGTTAAGTCACGGCCATTAAAGAGCGATACAAAACCTGCCCCTTTCGGCATTTCGTCGAGGTGCTTGCGAATATTGGCTTTGGTATATTCTACTTCCGGTCCCTGCATTACATTCATGGCTTTCGTCAGGTAGTCGCGCACATCGTTCCCAAAAATAGCTTTGTTACCCAAGGCAATATTGGTAGCCGCTGTAGCTGCGGTTTGCTGCAGACTGGCATCGTCGAGGTATTTGGCAACCGTTAGCAGCGATAAATAAGTATGGCTCCGGCCTACTTCCCGCAGAATCAAATTTTTCTGTTCGTTCGATTGGGCAATATCCAGAGCTTTGGTTAACAACAGCAACTTTTGCTCAGCCGGAAACTTAGCGGTGCTCACCTGGCGCACATACCCACGTAAGGCCTGGTCGAAATAAGTTGAACCGGTATTCGTCTGGGCAATATTTAATAATTCATTTGCGGCCGAAAAATCAGTCCAGCGGCCGAGGGCAGCAAAGGCTGCTTTTTTAGTTTCTTCGTCGCCATTTTTAAAGTCAGCCGCTACCGTTTGCAGGGCTTTCTTTCCTCCAATCCGACCCAGTACATTATAATAAAGCGACTTCTTGGCAGTCGGTACCTGGGCCATTTGTGCCAGGACAATATCGGCTTGCTTACCACTGTCTTTTACGTCGCTCAAGGCATTATATATTCCTTCCTGTACGGCCGCTATCTCTTCGGGTGTATTGGCACTTAACAGCAGGGGGTACAAAGCGGGCAATTGCTCCTGAGTAGCCATATTTTTTAAAGCCTGCAACGCTGCCAGTTCTACAGCCGGATCTTTGCTCTTGGTTTCGGTCAACACCACGCTGGCGAACGGGGTAGCTTTGCGGGCGCCCAACACCTCTAATAAAGCTGCTTTGGCAGGCGTGCGCATTTTCGGCAAAGCTGCCGCCACTTGCGGTACCACGTCATTACCTTTCATGGTTAAAATAGCCGTTTGCGCTGCTTTTACGACCGTCGAGTCGCCTTTGCGCATCGTTTTCAAAATCGCGGGCAAAGCCTCCTGCTGGCTTACTTTACCGGCAGCCGAAATGGCTGCTACTTTTACGGCCGGGTTTTTACTTTTTAAGGCTTTTACCAATGGTGCCGAAGCAGCTACATCCTGGCGATTACCTAACATATTGATAATATCGACCTGGGCCGCCGGATCAGCTTTTTTCAGGGTAGTTAACCATTGCTGGGTCTGGCCGTTGCCTTTTAGGGCAGATGCATGTTTTAAAGCGTTTACCCGGTATGCCTGATTTTTATCGGTAGCGGCAGCTAACAACAAAGCCATGCTGTTTTCGCCCTGAACGGTGGCGAGGTAATTAAGCGCGGCAATGCGGGTATGATTTTGGGTATCCTGGGTACTTTTGCTTAGTAAGGTCTGAGCCGCTTTTCCTACCTGATCTTTATTACCGGCCGCCAGCATTCTTTCCATCCACAGCAAGTAGGCTGCCGTGGCATTGGCATTCTGATAAGTTAAACCTGCTTTTTCGGCTTCGGCCGCCAGTACTGCTTCCGAGGACGGATCACCAATATTAGCCAACGCAAAAAGTGCTACCTTTTTGAGGTTGGCGTTGCTGCTGCTAACCAGCTTATTTATCTCGGGAACGGCAGCGGTAAACCGCGCATCGCCCAAGGCCTCCACTAAAGATAACTGGCACTTGCCCTGGGTCTTGGTTAAAGTTGTGAGCAAAGCGTTTTTGGCTGCGGGGGTATTTATTTTAATCAGCGCCCGGGCAGCCGGGTCGCAAAACTGCTCAGCGGTCAGGACATTGGTCAGGGCTGGTACAGCCTCGTCTTTGCCTACCATTTGCAACTGGGTTATAATAAATGCCTTGTTTACCGGATCTGCTACCTGGTCGAGGGCTTTTACATAAGCATTAGACGCCACCATCCGTAAGTCTTCGTGGTTGCCCTGCGAAACGTAGTAAGAGTATCCGCCCAGCGCATATTCTATTTTGGTATTGTCGCCCTGGGTGGGAGGCACCAGCATTTTGGCCATGCCCAGAATACCCGGCTCACCCATGGCACTTATTTCATTAACATTATTATTTAGCTGGGCAGCATTATCTGCCGGAAACAAGGCCAGTACATCGGCAATGCGGGTGGTAATAGTACGGTTATCTGTTTTTTTCTGAGCCATCAATGGCCCCGTAAGCAGAAACAGACACAAAAAAGTTAGCAATATTTTTTTCATGTATAGCTATTCTAATGGATACTAAATTTTAACTTTTTACAGCGCTTAAAATCAAACAATAAACGGTGCCCGCATGGGCTGGTGAATGAGCCGGTTAGCGCCGTCATCGCCAATAAATTCTTGTTTTTCCGGGTCAAATTTAAGCGAACGCCCTAGCTTCAGGGCAGCTAAGCCCATATTTACGATGGTGCAGGATCTATGACCGTTTTCTTCGTTCAGGGCAAATTTGCGCCGGTTTTTTACCGCATCCACAAAATCAGTTACCTGGGGCTGCGGGTCCGGGAAAGCTGCCAATTTTTTCTCCAGGTCCGGAATAGTGGAGCGGAAACCGGGATATAATTTACCGTTAGGGCCTTCGATATAAGCCGCATTTGTATCTTTTCCTTCGCCGTCCAGAATAATCTGGCAACCATCGGCATAAGTGTAGGTAATCCGGCGCCAGGTACCCACGGCATCGGGGTGTTGTTGCGGCGCATCAACTTCTACCGACACGGGGCTCGTATTGTCTTTACCCAGGAAATATTGGACCGGATCAAGGTAATGCTGTCCCATATCGCCCAAACCGCCACCATCGTAATCCCAGTATCCCCGGAAAGTTTGATGCACGCGGTGTGGGTTATAAGGTTTATAAGGTGCCGGCCCTAACCAAGCCTCGTAGTCTAAGGTATCGGGCACCGGAGTGGGATCAAGGTCAGTTTTGCCTACCCAGTAAAATTTCCAGTCGTAGCCCGTGGTAGCACCTACAGTAACTTTTAACGGCCAGCCCAGCAAACCGCTTTCTACAAGTTTTTTAATTGGTTTAACGGTAGTTCCCATGCCGTAAAAAGTATCGGAGAACCGGAACCAGGTATTTAGCCGGAATATCCGGCCGTGCTGTTGTACTGCTTCCACTACCCTTTTGCCTTCACCAATGGTGCGGGTCATGGGTTTTTCGCACCAGATGTCTTTACCGGCGCGGGCGGCATCGGCCGACATAATACCGTGCCAGTGCGGTGGCGTAGCAATGTGCACGATATCTACTTCGGGTAACTGGATAAGCTCTCGGTAATCGGCAAAGGTTTTAACATTACTGCCAATTTTATCCAGCGCCATCTTTAAGTGTTTCTTT
>JAQBNV010000245.1 GCA_028288395.1 Adhaeribacter sp.
CTTTTGAAAAACCGCACGCATACACGCAGGGGATGGAATATGTACTCGTAAACGGCCGCTTAACCCTGGAAAAAGGCAAACATAACGGCGTACGCAACGGCGGCATTTTGTATGGCCCCGGTTATCAAAAATAAATCCGGTTTACCGGCAATATTTTTCCAGCTAGGCAGCCTTGTACACCCAGGAAGAGGAAAGCATCTACATTTGTCGGCTTAATGCTAAATCTATTTTTTATACGAAGGTAATTTTGAGTGGGGCGCGGGATAAAACCAACACATCAGCTTCTTTAGGATAAATCCGTATCCAATATGTAAAAACACGGATATCGGGCCGGAACTACATCTAATTTTCTGATTAAGTCGTAATGGAGGCAGATGATTACCAGCAGCTTAAGGATGAACAATAAAGCCTCTTTTATGCCCCGCATATTTCTATATTTCTACAGTATTTTACTCGTATTATTTACCGGTGCCTGCGCGAACGAGCGTACTACCGAACAAAATACAGCGGTAAAATCGAAGCCCCAGGAACAAGCTTCCTTACCGCCCCCTACCGATACCGCTGAAACAGAAACGACTGAAAGCAAGGCTGACAGGCCGCCGGTTTCCCGAATGCCGGAATATACTACATCCCGCAAATTTGTTTCTTTCTCGGCCCAAAGCCTGCAAGTCTGGCAAAAAACCATTCCG
Source organism: Adhaeribacter sp. (assembly GCA_028288395.1). Classification (GTDB taxonomy): domain Bacteria; phylum Bacteroidota; class Bacteroidia; order Cytophagales; family Hymenobacteraceae; genus Adhaeribacter. The sequence continues at coordinate 690 of JAQBNV010000245.1, forward strand.
GAGATAAAAAATATTAAAGTTACTTCCAGCAAGGATGGTAAAGCCGAACCAGCTTTGTTTTATAACTCGGGTAGTGCGCAAAAGAAACCCTTGCTGGTGGTGCTGCACAGTTGGAGCGATGAATATTTGCAACAAGCCAGTATTCCGTTTTGTATTTGGGCTAAAAAATATGATTGGGTATTTATTCAGCCTAACTACCGGGGCATCTTTCAAACCCCGGAGGCAATGGGGTCCGATTTGGCTGTTCAGGATATAGTGGATGCGGTAAATTACGCGAAAGAAAATGCCAACGTAGATCCCACGCGGGTGTATGTTACCGGAGCTTCGGGCGGCGGAATGGGCTCACTGCTGGCCGTCAGCCGGCACCCCGAAATATGGGCGGGCGTGGTGGCCTGGGTACCCGTGGTAGATATTCTGGATTGGTATTCGTACAATGCCAAATTTCCGAGCCGCAAATACCGGAAACAAATAGTTGCGGCGGCCGGCGGCGACCCCACCAGGAGCGATATAGCGGCCGAAGAAGTTAAAAAACGTAGCCCTATTACCTATTTAAACCAGAATATTGACGTGCCTATTTACATTGCGCACGGCATTAAAGATATTCTGGTTCCGCCCGATCATGCTTTAAAGGCCTATAATTTGTTGGCCCGGGATGAAGACAAACTAACGAACGACCAGATAAATTATATTGTTAAAAACCAGGCCATACCGCCCGGCTTAAAAAGCAACGATACTGAAACTTATTTTGGCGGAGCCGACCCGAAAGTTCACCTGGTAAAAAAATCCGGAACTGTGCAGTTGGTGTTATTTGAAGGGGTGCATGATTTGGTTTTTAACCCTACCCTGCTGTGGCTAAATGAACAACAAAAACAGTAAGAACTGGTTATTCTTTTAAATAGCTTTTTCTATAAAAGTTGCAGTAAAATAAACCCAAAATCTGACAAAGGGCGGCCATTATGCTGGCTGGTAATTGCACCAGGAAGATCAACCCCCGGCTTTTGGCGAAAGTCCTGCTAAAAATAGGCTGCTGCCAAAATAGGAAAAAGAACAGAAATCATATTCCGGAGAAGACATGAAAGACCGGCTGCATTTAAACCAAATTTTATTAGCGGAAATTTATACAGCTAACCGCATGGCTTATCCCAGGTTGGTAAGTTGTAGTGCCTCAGAAACCCATGCGTAAAGACTTGCAGCAAATAGATGTGATCAAAGGATTTGCCATTATTTCGGTAATAATTCTGCATTCTATTGATGAGAAAGCCCTTTTAAACTCCTACTCTATTTTGCATATATGGCAGGCCGTTCCCCTATTTATGGTTATTATGGGGCTCAATGCCGGCTTGTCGGTATTTAATAAAAAACCCCACCTAAGCGAGTTATACACCAAAACTTACTTCAAAAAGAAATTCGACCGCATTATTATTCCTTTCCTGTTCATTTTTGTGTTATCAATTGTTTTGGGTTATATCTGGTATTGGTTTACCGGGCAATACAAAATAGATTTCCGGAAATCGAATTTAATGGGGGTGTTGCCGGTGCCGGGTCCGGGCAATTATTTTATTACCCTCACTTTTCAATCTATCCTGCTGTTGCCATTAATCAAATACCTCTTTAAGTGGCATCCATTTCCGGTGCTTATCGCTTTGGTAGTATTGGAAGTAGCATTCCTGCTTCTCAGCCACGATATCGGGTTATTTACCCGGAACAATTATTTATACAGTGCTGCCTTCCCGCGTTATTTTTCGGCGATTGCTTTTGGATTGGTATTATCTAAAGTTGTGTTCCGGCAGGCCCGGGCTACTAAAATTATTCTTATTTCCTGCATTGCCTTTATCAGCTGCGTCTATCTCCTGGAGATTACGTACGGCAAACTGGATATTCCGCAAATAAAAGAAGAATGGGAAACCCAGAATGTATTAACTTTCAGTTACGCCGCTTTTTTGATTCTGCTGTTGTTTAAAGCCCTACCGGATCATTCCGATAACTGGCTCCTGCAATTCCTGGCCACCATGGGCAAAGCTTCTTACCACATTTTTCTGCTCCAAATCTTATATTTTGGTTTACTTAATGAAAAACATCATCTATTAATAAATTTAATTATTTGTCTCTTGCTGGGTTACCTCTTTTTCCGCTACGAAAATCCGGTTAAAGAATTCTTCTCCCGCCCGAAAGCCGTTAAACCCATTTTTTAAATACGGGTAAATTGGCCAGACGCCTGATGCTACCAGAACTGGCAAGGAGGATGGCGGCTATTTTTACCGGTGGCAAACTGAATTTTATCTAATAACCATCCTCGCCCGCTTTCCGGACCAGTTTCTATTTCCGAATACTTTGCGAAGCATTTTATACCAAATAGTTTAAATTATCTTCTATACGTGTAGCCATTAAAGTGATAATTTAATTAAACCCGGTAGGTTTTTAAAACCTGCCGGGTTTTTCTATGGAAGTAATTTTAGGTGATTTGGTATTACTTTTCAAACTCCTGGATGATATCGGATAAATTAAACAGTAGCGGATTAATTACGGAAATAATTTAATGGGCCTGACTGCTCAGGAGACATCAGGCTTTTAGCCGTAAGCCTTTATTTTAGTGCAAAAAATTAAGCTTTGCCTAATACCCTTTGTAACGGGGTCAACATAAACATATTCAGTCGTAACACGCTGTATACTTGACAAAGTAAATGGCTCATTGGTTGTTAAAACTGGAGGGCCTTAGCATTAGGTGAAGAGATTGGCTGTCTGAAAATTTAAAGGACTTCAGACTAATTCGACGCTTTACAATAGGCTATAAATTTTAAAAGACAAGAGCCACTGATACTACATTTAATGCAATCAACATTCCTTTAATTCAATCTAATTTTACATTATTATAATTTATATAATAAAAATTATTGTTTTTTAAAGCAATAACAAGTACTTTAAATTATAAACACAATTTATCTGGTAATCGGGAAAGCCAGACAAATTTATATCTCCATACAATTTTTCACCTCTAAAAATATAACCTATGTCTAATGTACTTATCACCGGTTGCAGCACTGGCATTGGCTTTGCTACAGCCGAACTCCTGGCCCGAAAAGGCCACACCGTATACGCGACCATGCGCCATCCCCAAGGAGCGCCCGCATTGGCTCAACTGGCCGAACGCGATAATTTACCTATCACTATCCTACCGCTGGATGTAGATTCTGACGAGTCGGTAAAAACAGCAATTGCCCAAGTGTTGGCGCAGGCCGGCCACTTAGATGTACTGGTAAACAATGCTGGGATTGCTCCTTTAAGTGTGGTTGAAGAAACACCACTCGAAATATACCAGCGGGTTATGCAAACGAATTATTTCGGCACGTTGCGCTGTATACAAGCGGTTTTGCCTTCCATGCGCGAACGTCGGAGCGGATTAATCATCAACATTTCTTCTATTACCGGAAAAGTATACGCCCCTTATTTTGGAGCTTATTCCGCAACAAAAGCGGCTGTAGAAGCATTAAGTGAAACTTTGGCGGGTGAAGTAGAACCCTTGGGCATTCGTGTGGCGGTGGTTATACCAGGAATCATTTATACTTCAATTATGGATAAATTAGAACAAGTAGCACCAGATACCTTTTATCCTAACTTGGCACGGATGAGAGCTCTTTTACTTTCTTCGAAGGAAAATAATATACCTGTTTCCGTTGTGGGCGACACTATTCAGGAAATTATTTCCGGCCAACGAACCGGTTTCCGGCATGTGGCATCACCTGATGCAGCGCTCTTCTTGGGCTATCGGGCATCTCTATCGGATGAAGATTGGATTGCCTCCGCAAGTATAGATGAAGAAACCTGGATTGCCGGTATGGCCCAAATGGGTAACAATGTTCGGCCTTATCTGAAAGCCCCGGTAAATTCTCCCGTGTTAAGCTAATAAACCAGCTGAAGGCTGTGTCTAGCGTTAAGAAAACACCTTACTCCCGTTGTGCGTAGCGTTAGCGTATCGCTCTACGCACTTTAGGGAAAGCCAATTTCTGATTGGCGTAATCCTAATAACCAAAACATACTCCAAACAACCTTATCAAATTTTTCTTTGATAGCGATTTAAAATAGCATTATTCATTTTGATAAACTCCTTTAACTGCTCTTTTTGATTTCCTGTAGCTTCTGTATTTTTTCTTCCAGCGTTTCGGGCATATAAGGCGCATGGCTATTATGTTTTAGCTTGCTTGATGCGGTAAGGTGCGGGCAAACCTATTATATACTTAGTGAGTACGGCAGTAAACAAACTTTTATACGACAATTGTCGTTATAATTACGACAATTTTTATATATTTGGAAAAGGCAGTCAGATGGATAGCAATACTAAAGATAATA
>JAQBNV010000220.1 GCA_028288395.1 Adhaeribacter sp.
TATGGGGACCGGATGCTTCTACGATTAGCAACGCCGATGGTAATAAATTGATGCTGCACGACATGTGGGGCGAACTTTCTTTTGCGGATGTTGCCGATTCAACTGCTCCGGTTAAAGGACTTGATTACCTGGCTTTAAAAATAGGCCGCCAGGAAATTATATACGACGACCAACGCTTACTCGGCAACCTGGATTGGCTACAACAAGCCCGCCGTCACGATGCCGCTATTCTTAAAATAGCTCATAAAGGTTTTCAGATTAATTTGGGCGCGGCTTTTAACCAGAATGCAGAACTAAAGCAGCAAACAATTTATGTACCGGGCAACGTGGCGGCGGGCACGCCGGCTAACCAAATTACCGCCAGCGGAACCACAAATCCGGCTGGTACCAATGGCATTGGGCAGCTCTATAAGTCTTTTCAATACCTGTATATCGCCAAAAAGATAGGTGCAACGAAGGTTTCAGGTTTATTTTTTAAAGATGATTTTCAGAAATCAGTTGTGAATGGTACCCGCACGTTTGTACCGGGGATTAATAGCCGCTTGACGTCGGGTTTTAACGTTGCTTCCGTACTAGGAAAAACGCCCGGGCACAGCCTGGCCGTTAACGTGTCGGCCTATTATCAGGGCAATAGAGACAAAGAAGGTGCGCCTCTGGATGCTTATTTCACCAGTATCTATACCAGTTACCAGGCCGGCAAATTGGCTATCGGCCCCGGATTCGATTTTTACTCGGGTAACAACGGCACCGGCTCTTCCCGGGTGAACAGACGCTTTGACCCTTTATATGGCACCCCCCACAAATTTAATGGCTTAATGGATTATTTCTATGCTGCTGATGGCCATGGCCCAGCTGGCTTAAAAGATATGTACCTCAAAAGTCGCTATACGCAGGGCGTTTTTACCACCTCCCTGGATGTGCATCAGTTTTTCTCCGGGAATAAAGTAGCCTACAAAAGCGAAACGCCAGTTGTTACGACGAGCTACGAATCGGACTTAGGCATGGAGGTAGATTTAGTCTCTACTTACACCTTAGGTAAATATATCGCCTTTGAAGCCGGTTATGCCCATTTCTTTGGCACTCGTACCCTCGACAGAATTAAAACCAATGGTTTTCCGACAGCTTCAACTTATGTCCCCAAGCAACTGAATGCTAACTGGGTCTATCTGATGATCAATCTAAAACCTGATTTTTTATCGTCGAAGCCTGTAGCAACCCTTTAAAATATAATAGCCGAAATCTATTCCTCTTCATCCTTATACAACTTAATCATGAAAGCAGTCTCGACTCCAAAAGTAGGCAAAGCCTCAAAAATAAACCTCTTCAGCCTGGCAACGCCGCACATGCGCACGTTCCATGTTACCTGGTTTGCCTTCTTTTTGTGCTTTTTCGGTTGGTTTGGCGTTGCTCCGCTCATGCCCATTATCCGGGAAGAACTGGCCCTCACCAAATCTCAAATTGGCAATATTGTTATCTCGTCGGTAGCTATTACCATTTTTGCCCGCCTGCTTATTGGCTGGTTGTGCGATAAAATTGGTCCGAGGGTTACTTACACTTATATTTTAATCTTAGGTTCGCTGCCGGTAATGTTTATTGGCCTAAGCAATAGTTACGAATCGTTTCTACTGTTCCGGTTAGCTATTGGCATTATAGGCGCTTCTTTCGTGGTAACGCAATTCCACACTTCTATGATGTTCGGTCCTAATGTGATAGGTACCGCCAACGCCACTACTGCCGGCTGGGGAAACATGGGCGGGGGCGTTACCCAAATAGTAATGCCATTAATTTTTGCCGGATTAGTTGGTCTTGGTTTTGTAGAAGCCAGCGCCTGGCGGTACGCCATGGTGGTACCCGGTGTCATGCTGTTTTTGATGGGGATTGCTTATTATAAATTTACCCAGGATACCCCCGAAGGTAACGTAGCCGACCTGAAAAAATCTGATCCGGAATACCGCATGAAAGCCGCTGAAGCCAAAGGGGCTTTCTGGAAAGCCTGCAAAGATATCCGGGTGTGGATGCTGTTCTTAATCTACGGTGCCTGTTTCGGTATCGAAATTACTATCGATAATATTGCCGCTATTTATTACTTCGATAAATTTAAGCTGAGCCTGGAAACGGCTGGTTTAATTGCCGGTTTGTTTGGGATGATGAATATTTTCGCCCGCACCCTGGGGGGGTACTTCGGCGATAAATTCGGTATCCGCTACGGTTTAAGAGGCCGCGTGCTGTTTCTGGCTTTTGCCTTGTTTATGGAAGGGGTTGCGTTGCTTTTATTCTCCCAAATGACTGTGCTGCCCATTGCCATCGCTACCATGCTGTTCTTTAGCTTATTCGTGAAAATGTCGGACGGCGCGACTTATTCGGTGGTGCCGTTCATTAATAAGAAAGCGATTGGCTCAGTATCCGGAATTGTCGGAGCTGGGGGTAACGTAGGAGCGGTGTTAGCCGGATTTCTGTTAAAAGAAGAAAGCTTAACTTACAGTGATGCGCTATTTATTATTGGTTGTGTAGTGATAGCCGTTTCTTTTACGTCGTTCCTGGTGAAATTCTCTAAAGCACATGAAGCCGAGGCGCAATCCGAAATGGATGCTTCTTTGGGTGGTATTCCGGTGAAGGAAGGTAAGTTGAAACCTGCTTTGGCTGAGATATAAAACTAGTTTTGAAGTTTGGTTTCAGTAGCTGAGGTCTTTCTGCATTCTAGCTTTCGCCTCACCGGCTAGGCCTTACTTTTCTCCTTGATGAGAAAAGTAAGCAAAAGAATCAAGACGAATTAGAACTCGCTGATTGCTCAAACAAAAATTCGTCGCTGACGCATCCGCTGCTGCTATTCCTTTGCGGGGTAATCTTTAGTTATCTAGGCTCCCATACTTGGACAAGCAGGGGTAGAGGTAGTTTGATTTCTACTTCCTAATAAAAATAGATTAAAGCAGAAAAGTAGCAGCTACAGGCAAACAACAGCAGTTTGGGCAGTGAGGGCCTTTAAGAATTCCGGTGCGCAGCATACC
>JAQBNV010000236.1 GCA_028288395.1 Adhaeribacter sp.
GGAGGTGGAGTATGATCTCTCGAAGGTATTATTTATTGCCACGGCCAATGCCCTCGACACCATTCATCCGGCCCTGCGCGACCGCATGGAAATCATTGATATTACCGGGTATACCCTCGAAGAAAAAGTAGAAATTGCTAAAAAGCACCTGGTGCCCAAACAAAAAACCGAGCATGGCCTGGAGCAAAAAGACGTTACCCTCTCCACCGGAGCCATCCGGAAAGTAATTGAAGATTATACCCGCGAATCGGGGGTGCGGAACCTGGAGCGGAAACTCGGGGCGCTGGTCCGGAATATTGCCAAATCCAAAGCCATGGATGAAGACTTTAAAAAAGTGTTGGATACGGCTGATGTGGTACAAATATTAGGACCCGAACCTTTTGATAAAGAGCTTTACCAGGATAACGATACTGCCGGCGTGGTTACAGGTCTGGCCTGGACTTCGGTAGGTGGTGACATTTTATTTATTGAATCGATTTTGAGCCGCGGGCGGGGCAAACTTACTTTATCCGGTCAGTTGGGTGATGTAATGAAGGAGTCGGCGGTAACGGCGTTGTCTTACCTTAAAGCACATGCCTCTGACCTGGAGATTGATTACCGCCTGTTCGATCAGTACGATTTGCATATTCACTTTCCGGAAGGGGCTGTTCCCAAAGATGGACCTTCGGCGGGTATTGCTATTTTTACCGCTATTGCATCGGTGTATACCCAGCGCAAGGTACGCGCGCGGCTGGCTATGACCGGCGAAATAACCTTACGGGGTAAAGTATTGCCAGTAGGGGGCATCAAAGAAAAAATACTGGCGGCTAAACGGGCTGGCATTACCGATGTTATACTGTGTATCAAAAATAAAAAAGATATAAGTGAAATTTCCGCCGAATACCTGAAAGGCCTGAATATTCATTATGTAGATAAGGTAGGAGAGGTGTTGGCTATTGCTTTATTACCCGAGAAAGTTAAAAACCCTTTGTCACTAACGGTGTTGGAACAACCGGCTGCATCGCCGGTATTAGCCGATGCCTTTGGCGTTTAGGCATTACTTTATCTGCACCGCAACACCGATATTGCTCTGATTTGGCATTGCACTCTTTGCCTGCCGGGGCAAAACCGGCCGGAGTGCGTGCCTCCAGGAGGATTTCAGATGGTCCTTGGGTTGAATGATAGGTAAACCATTCGGGCCCTTGGGGCTTAATCCTGCCGGGTTTGGTTGGCTTTAGGACTTTGGCAGAACCGGAAAATGTATGCCAAGCCGCTAGGACTTTAAACGTTTGGCCAATAACTGCAATCCAATAATTTTATGGCCTAAATAGCGTTCCGGGTTTGGCAGCAAACTTTAGTTGGGGAAAGGTTAGTTCGTCAGATAACCTGCCAATTACCTGCCACTATCCGGAAAGTATTTATTAGTAGACAACAGCTAATCAACAGCTAATAGAAAATATTTAAAACATAATAAGAGAAAGCCAGTTGAACAGAATATTTAAGATGGTCAACGGTTTAAGCTCATCAGAAATACATATTTGATGGTTATGGCTTAATTTTGGCTTAATAAGTAAATATACAGCACCGGTTTTTTAAGCTGCTGTACATTTATAATCCTGTAATTTAGCATGACAGCCTGGCTGTACTTACGCACAAATAATGTTAGAACCAGCAAAATACCTGACACCGGCGCAAATTGTAGCCGAATTAGATAAATATATAATCGGGCAGCATGAGGCCAAACGCAACGTAGCTATAGCTTTGCGCAACCGTTGGCGCCGGATGCACGCCAGCCCCGAAATGCAGAAAGAGATAGTACCCAATAATATTTTGATGATTGGCGCTACCGGGGTAGGTAAAACTGAAATAGCGCGCCGCTTAGCCACTATTGCCGATGCGCCATTTACGAAAGTAGAGGCATCTAAATTTACTGAAGTAGGTTATGTAGGCCGCGACGTGGAAAGTATGGTGCGCGACCTCGTAGAGCAATCGGTTAATATGGTGAAGATGCGCAAAAAGGAAGAGGTGAAAGTGCAGGCTGCCCTAATGGTAGAAGATATTATCCTGGATGCGCTTATTCCGCCCATCAATACCCCGGTAAATCGTCCTGTTCCGGATATGGCTGCCCACGATAACCGCATGCCCGATAACGACCAGGAATTAAACGAACGTACCCGCGAAAGATTTCGAATAAAAATACGCAACGGCGAACTCGATGACCGCAAAATTGAAATAAAGATTCAGCAGAATTCTACGGGTGGCTTAGGCGTTATGGGGCCGGGTATCGATGAGGCTTCAATGATGAATATTCAGGAAATGATTAACGGCATGATGCCGAAGAAGACCCGGAAGCGCAAGGTAAGCATTGCCGAAGCCCGCAAGATATTGCTGGAAGAGGAAGCCGTGAAGTTGATTGACATGGATGAGGTGAAAGAAGAAGCCATCCGGAAAGCTGAGGATGCCGGAGTAATATTTATCGACGAAATAGATAAAGTGGCTAGTGCCAGTAATAAAGGGGGCGGTGGGCCCGATGTCAGCCGTGAAGGGGTGCAGCGCGATTTATTGCCTATTGTGGAAGGCAGTACTGTTAATACCAAATACGGGGTCATCAACACCGACCATATTTTATTTATTGCCGCGGGCGCTTTCCACGTAGCCAAACCTTCGGATTTAATACCGGAATTGCAGGGGCGTTTTCCTATTCGGGTTGAACTGAACAATTTAACCAAAGAAGATTTTTACAGCATTCTGAAGTTTCCGAAGAATGCCTTAACTAAACAATACGAAGCTTTATTACAGGCTGAAGACGTAGAACTTACCTTCGACGATGAAGCCTTACGCAAAATAGCCGAGATTGCCTTTGAAGTGAATGCCGAACTGGAAAATATTGGTGCCCGGCGCTTACATACCGTGGTAAGCCGGTTATTGAACGAAATTTTGTACGATGTACCCGATAAAATTGGAGCTAATGCCCGCATACTGATTACAAAAGAACTGGTGGAAGAACGGCTTTCCGATATGGTGAAAAACCGTGATTTAAGCCAGTATATTTTATAAATTCTGACGGATAATATCCCGAAAACCGGGCTGCTAGATTTATAGTGGCCCGGTTTTTTTATGTATTTAACGCAGCTGATGGGCTTCTACTAATAAAACTTAAGCTAAAGTAAGGCGTACTCCTAGTACACAAAAATTAAAATAATGAATTATTATTTTATTACCGGGGCCAGCAAAGGCATTGGCAAGGCCTTAACGGAAGCCTTGCTTAAAAATGAAGACAATTATGTATTTGGCATATCGCGTAACGTTACTATTAAGCACGAACGGTACCACCACCAGCACCTGGATTTATCGGATATTACGGCCCTCCGGAACAACCTGCACAAAGTTTTTCTGCCACTGGATAACCCCGGAAAGATTGTACTGGTAAATAATGCCGGCGTGCTCGGTGAAATTGGCTACATTGGCAGCCAAACCACTGATAATTTTGAATTTGTCTTCGACGTAAATGTAATTGGTCCGGCCTTACTCATGAATACTTTTCTGAGTGCTTATCTTGAACAAACCTGCCCAAAAATTATTTTGAATATCAGTTCGGGAGCTGGTCAACGGCCAATTGATGGCTGGTCAGCTTATTGTTCTTCAAAAGCGGCTCTGGATATGCTTTCGCTTACCTGCCAGAAAGAACAGGAATTACTCAAAACCGGCGTAAAAGTCTTTTCGTTAGCGCCGGGAGTAGTGGATACTACCATGCAAAAACAAATTAGAGAAGGAGCGGCAAGTCAGTTCAGCCAGTTGGAGCAGTTTGTAGCATTAAAAGAAAACAATGCATTACAGGAACCGGAAGCCGTAGGGGAGCGGATTGCAGGATTTATCAAAAATGCCTCAAACTACCCGAATGTACTTTTACGAATTGATGAGGTTTAACCGTGGAAAGATTGAAATCCGGTATATAAAATTTAATATACCGGATTAAGGATCTGAATTATGGGAGAATCCAGATATAAAGAAAAAATTATTGTATGCCTGGATTATTATTAACCTCATCAACCGGAATTGGTAATATATATCTAGGGTCGGTGGGACTGATTGATGTTCCGCATCCTAATGATTGGCTGGGTTGGTTCAGTCGTAATAAATCGATTGTTCTAAAACCTTTGCCTAATAATTCGATTCTCCTTTCTGTTAAAATTGCATTAATGAGCTGAGCTTTATATAAGGTGCCAAAATTGTAACCGGGATATGAGCGATGATGTACTGCGTACAGCAAAGCGCGGGCCCTGGTTTGGTTTCCGGCTCTCGCTTCCGCTTCAGCAAGGTTTAAAAATACTTCTGCATATCGGATAAAAGGTACGTAATCCGTAAATCTGTTCCTAAAACCGATGCAAACAGCAAAGCTACCATTACCTTTCAGAATGCTGATGGTATAACCAGGTGTCGGATTGTAGTAGAAGGAATTACTTTGTATGGATTGGCGGGCGTTGGAGAGGAATTTATCAGGTGATAAAACCTAATTAAATAGTGCATTTTAATTCCTTAATCCTCTGAATTCTTTTTGTCAAACACAACCAAATAAGTTCTGGTACTCAACAGTATTAAAAGACTTTTTAAAGTTCCTGTGGATTGGTAACATCATAAAATAAAAAAGCTGTCAATTATGACAGCCTTTTTATTTATTTAATACCTGATAATCTATTGTTTATCCCAAAATATTTTGCTTGTAACTAGGTCTCCGCCTAGGGCAGCCGCCGCAGCTGTATAACTTGCTTTATTTAAATTTTGCTCTACAACTGGATAAGTTAAACGAAGCGGGATATCCGTTCTGGCATCTGTTGGTTTTACCAGGTTTGGTGCATCTAGCCTTCTCCATTCTTTCCAGCCTTCTACGGGTTGGTTATACAAGGCAATCCATTTCTGAAAGCCAATTTTACGTTTCCAATCTCCGGTAGCGGTTGCGTAATTAACGGCGGGTTGAGCCAGGTAAGCGGTGGCTTCAGCAGTTGTACCACCCCATTCCAGGATGGATGCCGTAACACCAGCATTATAATGTGCCATGGCTGTTCCACCCACCGCAAATCCTCTTTCCACCGCTTCGGCTAAAAGAAATTCTACTTCTGAATAGGACATTAAAATTCCGGGTAAGGTAGGGTCTTCTAACATTTTGCCTGGAGCAGAAAAGCCTGCAGAAGGATTTACAGAACCATATATGGCTCCTTTAAATATACCTCCTTCTAAAGGCTTAAAAAACTCATCGCGTCGCGGATCGTTTAAGGGGTTTAAGGCATCAACAAACGTATTGGCTGCTCTAAAATCCTGACGTCCACTTTGTACCAAGTCTTCCCAAAGCGGATTTGTATTAGGGGTAGAAGAAAGGAATTGTACATCGGCGTTATCAGCGTTAGATTTAAATACCTTTGGAGTTGCCTGAACCGCCATTGTTTGGGCTTTTGCAGGATCCACATCGGCAATCGTTAATGCCATTCTCAGTTTTAATGAATTGGCAAACTTAACCCAACTTGGTACATCACCCTCGTAAATCAAATCAGCCTCACCAAAAGAATCAGCAGATTCGTCGAACATAGCAATGGCAGCATCTAAACGAGTTATCAGGTCGGCGTATATAGCAGCATCATCATCATACTTAGGTTGCACATTGGTATAATCCAGTGCTTCAGTATAAGGAATATCGCCAAAAGTATTTACCAGAACCGACCAGGCATACACCTGCATCACCTCAGTTATTGCCAATTGATTCTTTTTTACATCTTCCGCTAAAAGTTTATTAGCATTAATAATGGTTTCACCTTCCTGTAAATCCCGGAGAACATCCCGGTACAAGGAATTCCAAACCGATTGATTGATAGCTCTCGTATTTATATCATACTGGCTCTCATCGGCGTAAGTAGTTCCTGCCCAATGCTGTACATAAAATCTAAACGGATTCTGGTTAGAGTTTGTATTGGTAATAGTCCGGACTAAGTTACGCTGGGCATTAGAAACTAATGTTTGGCCTGGTACAGTAACTGGGTTTTTGGGGTCTATATTATAGTCATCCAGATCCGAGCACGAAGCTGTAAACAGCAAAGCCGGGATACAAAATAAAAGTATTCTTCTCATGTTATTAATTTTTATAATCTAAATCTTAGGTTAAAACCAATGTTTCTGGTAGTAGGATAAGCACCTGACTGAAAACCCTGGCCAAATCTGCCGGCACTTAAGTTTTCTTCCGGATCGGATCCCGGAATGTTCTTATCTATGATCCATAAGTTTCTGCCTACCAATGATACATCTACTCCTTTAAATGGTTTAATCCTGGATATAAGAGTTTCGGGCAAAGAGTATGATAAAGATAACTCTCTCAGTTTTACATAGCTGGCATCATAAATAAAAGCAGAGTTAGGCTCCCTAACATACCCAAAAAGACCGTAGTTAGTATTGCTTGCCCTTATGGTATTAGGCTGACCAGAAACATCTACCCCGTTAATTTTAGTGCCCGGTGCATAAACACCTTCCAATATAATACCTCCGCTGGTAGGAGCATAAGAACCATCGGCATTTCTAACAACAGGGCTCCTGGATTCGTTTCCTAATTCATTAAGTCCGGCAGTTTCTTCGTACATACCAGTAGCCAGTCCGTAATAGCGGTCTAATGAAAATAACTGGCCACCTTTTTTTACATCAACCAGGAAGTACAATGAAACCCCTTTGTAGGTTAAAGTATTGGCAACACCGCCAAACCAGTCCGGGTTTGGATTGCCAATCTCTACATTAGCAGTGGCAGAACGGACATAATAGCCGTTGGCACCTATTGTTTTTTCACCGTTCTCGTTGTAAACGTAATCAGTACCCCGCAGCATATTCATGGGACGATCCAGCGTAGCATTAGTTGTAATACCACCTTGATAGTTTTGAATTAAAAGATTATCTAACTCATCATAAAGGGCAACTACTTTATTTCTGTTTCGTGACCAGTTAGCGTTAACAGTCCAGGTAAGTGCATCGGTTTTTACGGGAGTAATAAAAGCAGATATTTCAATTCCTTTATTTTCTATTTCTCCGGAATTAACAAAACGAGATTGGTAACCGGTGGCACCAGAAATATTAACCGGGATAATCTGGTCAATAGTATTGGTTTGGTACGCCGTAACGTATAAAACTAACCGGCTTTCTAAGAAAGCCAATTCCACCCCTGCTTCTTTACTTCTGGTTCTTTCGGGTTTTAACTCTGGGTTATTCTTAATTAATGGTACGGTAAATAATGGGGTAGACCCCCATGAAGATACCGGGGTGCCAGAGGTGATATTTGTTAACTGTTTGTTATAAACATCGGATAAGGCATAAGCTGGCGCATCAGCACCTACCTCGGCATAGTTGGCAATAAATTTACCATACGACAACCATGGGGTCTCTTTTAGCAATTCAGAGAAAGTAAAGCTAAAGGCTGCAGATGGGAAGAAGTAGGTATTGTTATTTTCGGGCAATGTAGTTGACCTATCCATACGGGCGGTTAAGTCTAAAGTAAGCATCTGGCGGTAGCTTAAGGTTGTTCCAGCAAAAACACCATCGTACCCAATATTAGTTTCAGCTTCGATGGGTGGTGCTAATGGGTCAACAGAA
>JAQBNV010000237.1 GCA_028288395.1 Adhaeribacter sp.
TAAAATATATAGACTCATGAAATTTAATATAAAAGTTAATAGTGCCACCACTGTAAAAGAGATTGCGGATTATTGGTCGGCTGCGGATTATATTGCCTTACTCGAAAAGTTCAACTATCCGGATGCCGAAAAAGCCAGCCTGGAAACCCTGGAAGAATTGCTTTTGATGGCTATCACTGATTTTGAACCTAACGAGGCGGCGGCTTTGATATTGGAATATAAACTAGCCGATAAACTCAGTGAAGGCCAAATTCAGCAGATTTCGAATGATATGTTGTTAGATAAAATTTCGGAAGAATATCCCGATATCAGTCTGCACAGTACGTTGTTCCCGATTAACCAGCTTCTATTTAAAGCATTTAACGGTAAATTCCCGAATACAAAAGCAACCCTTATCGAATTTACGGCAGAGCCGGCCGATAATGCTGCCGAAACTGATTTAACGAAGGAGGCCGTGCTGCAATTGCTGAACAATGGTTTATCGGACAGCAACCTTATCAAGCGCCTTTTCGGCGAGCAGATGGCCGGGAATCAGCCTTTTCCGGAGGCAGAAAGTATTTTATGGGTGTTGGCGTCAACTGGCAACCAAAAATATAAAGTGCTCACCTCCGAATATTGGTTGAGCAAAGATGATATTGTAGCGAGTGAATTTGAAGGCTCCTTTGAAAAAGCGGCGGAGCCAGCGGTGAATAATTAGCGGCTGCCAAACTGACCTTCATCAATTTTTAAACGCTACTTCAAAAAAGGAGCTGTATAAATGCCCGAAAGACCTTGCGCGAGCACCTTCCCGGGCATTTATATTGTTATTAAAACTTACGCAAGACCCGGCAAGTTGCTGATGAAAACGCGCAACAACGGCTTTTTATAACCATCAGGGCGATATTTTTGCGGAAGTCCTGATTATCCAGAATATGGTTAGCCCGGCATTAACTAGCCTGAACTGCGGGCGATAACAATGGGAAAAACTGACCTTCCATTTTCTGGCCCGGACCAATAACCGGTACGTTTTCCAGCAGGGTGCCCTCGGTATTGGAGGCAGTGCCCTCGGCAAATACATTCAGCACAAAAGCGCGGCGGGGCAGCGCCGATTTATTTTCGTAAGAGCCATGTACGAGCAAGGGGTGGTGAAACGTGCCGTAGCCTTTCTCTAATTCGATGGGCACCGGCTTAAACTGTTCTTTTTGTTCGGGGGTCAAATAAGCCATCAAGCCTTCCATGTCGCCGGCCAGTTCGGGCTTGTCCAATAGCCCCCACCGGTGACTGCGGGGCACATAATACATGCAGCCATTGTCTACGGTGGCATCGTCCAGGGCGGTCCAGCAGGTGAGATGCTGCATCGGCACGGTGCGGGTCCAGTAAGAATAATCCTGGTGCCAGGCGACTACGCCGCCGTGGTGGGCCGGTTTATAAAAAAGCTGGTCGTGCCAGAACCGCACTGGCCGGTTACCGAGCAACTGGCTGGCCGCCATTACAAAAGCCGGGTTCCAGAGCACATCGTGAAAACCGGGCGTGAGGCGCCACGCCCCCAGCGCATGAAACAACACCGCATTGGAATCGGCCGATTCATTAGTATGAAACTCGTAGAATAAGGAATTCCCGGGGTGTTGCGGATCGATGATGGCCGCCAGTTCTTCGTTTAAAGCCGCTACCTGCCACTCTTCCAGTAATTTAATATTGCTTAAATACCCCTGCTCGTGAAAGAAAGCGATCTGGGCTTCGGTTAAGCGGTAAGGCTCCCATTCAGCGGCGGTAGTGGGGTACCGGAACAGGTCGGAAACCAACTGGTGTACTTTCGATAAATCTTTTTCCGGGATAGTTGGGTGATTGGCAGTGGTGGACATTGTAGTGGTAGGTTTAGGATTAGACAAAAAATATAGCCGGTTTAGTTTAGAACTGATTCTGATTCCGTAATCAATTATTCCAAAAGCATTTCCAAAAGCGTTGGGGCAAAACGGCATCTGCGGACATCTCCCGGTTTTTACCGTGAATGCAGCAAAGATTCATAAAGCCTGCTCCGTTTGCTTGCCATCCGGGCGAAAGTGCGACGTAATTTAAGCGAAAAGGAGAATTATTTCCTGGGTAATATTTAATAATATTCTAAAAAGAGCCGTTCTTTAACAAGGGCAATGCCAGAACCGCCGATTAACCCAGGCCAGTATTATTTAACTTCTTTAATGCGCAGGTGGTGCCGGGTAGTGGAATCAGGTTTCAGCGCCAGGATATGATATTTAGTAGTAACGTCGGGTTTTACGATGGGCATAAGGAATTGCGGTCCTACCCCAGGTGGTTTTATAGGCCCCGCATATTTATTCCGGATTACCGCTTTTGGCAGCGGCGCGATACCTATACTTTCTTTATTAAACTGGCTTAACCCCACGGCCAGCTTTTTTTTAATATTTCTTAAATTCAGTTCTTTTTTATCCAGGGGTGGAAAAAGTCTGGGCTGCGGTTTGACCATTTGGGCATAGCCGGCACCCGATAGTGCCAGTAAGGAAATTAAAACCAAAAGCATTTTCATATCATTTTTCTAGTTAACAGAATAATTTCGGTTGATGAAGTTAACCTTAGTTTGGTCAGTAAATACAAGCAGCCTGGCTTTTTCTTCTCAGCCTAATAGGTTGGCTAATAACGTTTAAGCGACGCTAGGTATTGGGTATACAGTTTATATTTTTGATTAAATATACTAATATTAGGTAGCGCGGGCAAACTCTATTTTCGTGAGTGTCCACCGTCGGTTTTTCCGGCAATTCCCGGCTTATCCGCAGTAGGCCAAAGGCAAAGAATGAAGCCGGTGTGGGCTCCGGTAATTCCTTTTTGGACAGAATCCCGTATAAGTAGTAATAAACAGTTCTGCCAGAAATGTAGCGTAATAAATTTAAAATAAGCGGCTTATGAAAAAATTAATCGCAATCGCCTCCCTGGTGTTGATGAGTGGGTTTTACGCTTTCGGCCAGAAAATGCTTATCCCTATTTCCAGTACCGATACTTTTCCGAAAGGAGGTACGCTTACCAATGAAACTGATTTTCCTTTGATCGTAATCGGGGCTTACGAAACAAACGCGCCGTCTTTGCTCCTGGAACCGGAAAATTTGCGGGTATTGCTCACTTATAAAGAACCCTGGGAATTAAAATATTTTGGCCATAAAGGTAACCATGGGGTAGTGGTGGCCGAACTAAAAACACCAATTCCTTTATTAAGACTGGATGAAGTGCTGGATTATTTTAAAGTGCGGGCACCCAACCGGCAACTGAAAGTACTGGTAGATAAAAAGATAATTAATCCGGAGCTTTTCCTGGCAGATGTAAAAAAGATTCTGAAGATAGAAATATTTGAAGTAAGCCAGGAAGATGTGATGCTGAGCTTGGTTTACAACCAATGGGTAAAAGGCGATAAATATTTGAATATTATAACGGTTCCCGGCTCCTGATAAATACGAATACTGGTGGGCTAACCTGGTAAACCGAATAAATTATGCGGGCTACTTCGTTCGCTTATTCTGCACCTTCACCTCCGCTTTTCCTTTGTAAATTTTCCCGGCTTTTTTATCTACTGAATATCTGGCCTCGGGGTCAAACGGCAGGTAATATCCGGTGGCCGGATCATAAATAATATTTAAACGGGCATAATGCCGC
>JAQBNV010000258.1 GCA_028288395.1 Adhaeribacter sp.
TGAAAATAACGAACAGCTTGGTGGTGATGGAGCGGCTGTTACATCACATAATCAAACAAACGAAAAGCGGTTTATGTTTAGTGAATCGGAATGTAAAATTATTCTTTATTGCCTGTTTCGGCAACTAAAATGGCTATACGAAAAATGAAACCGCAAAGTCATCGGTTAAAGCAAAATGTCCATTAAATTAACTTACTATTTCTAAAATATTGCCTTCCGGACAAGCTTATTCATTACCAGATAAAACAAAAGCCCGGGTTAGTACTAACCCGGGCTTTTGTTTTATCTGGTTTTCAACCTTACATTATTCAATCCAGCGGAATTTATATTCGAGGGTTGGTGGTTTCATGCGTTCTGCTACCCGCTTCAACCGGTTAGGTAAAGCCATTACGTAATCGCGGGCTTTTTCACCGGCTTCGTTCAGGCCGGTAACTTGTTCTATTTTCCAGTCCTGGATTAAATCCTCCAGAATGTTAACGTAATCGTGGGAGGTATAAACCCCAATCCGCTGCGCAGCATCGGTAAAGTGGCCAAAAGTTTTGCCAATTTCAACGCCTAATTCGCGCATATAATGGGCCGGCATTACAATCTTTTTCCGCATCATATCTTCGAAGGCCACCATCATTTCGCTGGGATCTACTTCAAAAATCTGAGTAACGAATGATTTATACACCTTGGCGTGACGAGCTTCGTCGCCAGCTATGTAACCACAAATTTTAGCCAGCACATTATCGCCTTCGCGTTTAGCCAACTGGGCTACGCGGCGGTGCGAAATCTGGGTGGCCGTTTCCTGATAGCTGGTATACACAAAGCTGCGGTACGGGTCCATATCAGTCTGTAAGTCAAATCCATCGGCAATCAAATATTGCGTAGAAGCTTCCATTTCGCGCATGTTTACCCGACCCGATAAAAACAGGTAACGGTTAAGCAAATCGCCGTGGCGGTTTTCTTCCGAAGTCCAGCCCCGGTTCCACTTGGTCCAGGCGCTGTCGGGGTTATTAGGCATATCGGTTATGGCAAACAACCAGCTTTCGTAAGTCGGCAAGGCTTCTTCGGTAATAGTATCACCAATTAATACGGCAAATAAATCGTAGGACAGGGATTTGGCCCGTTCTCTTAATAATTTAATTTCGTCAAAAAAATTATCCATCCGGGCATCGGGCAACAGATCAGCAGGTTGCCAGCTTTCTTCAACCGATTTTAGGAAGCTGGATAGGTTGGCGGCCACAAACGATTCTAAATATTTAAGGACTTCCACACGGGAAGAGATTGCTGCAATCATGTAATTTATATAATAAAAATATTAAACATCAAATATACATATATTATCTTAAGCGTTACCACTCACGAACTTATATTTAACTAGTAAACTTTACTTTGAGATAATTAATACGTAGTTATACCCGGTAAAGATATAAGTAACACTTAATGTTTTAAAATATTTATAAAAATTTAGGGCAAAAAATGGTTGGGCCGATAAGTATGCCCCGGAAATAAGCCCTGAGAATCAATTGGGGTGGGTTGTAAGGATATTTGCTGGTGGTAGAAGGTATTAAAATACACTTTTAAAAATTCATAAAATCCCGGTGACAAAATCCAGATAGTATTATTATTCCGGGATAAGGTTAACACAGCCCTGGCAAAATCCGGTTGGCTGGTAAGTTTGTGGTTGTAACTACGGTTGGCCGGGTCCAGGGTATGCCATCCTGTCAGGAAAAATAAGGTGTTGGTTCCGAAATCATAATTCCGGAACGGCGACAAAGACCGGAAATAGTCCGGCAAAACATTGGAGACGATTATTTGCCCTTGTAAATCCTTCCTCAGGGCCGTGATAAAAGCTTCGTTCGTCTTTTGGTTGTGGTTTTGCCAGTGGGCCCGGTGCGAAATTTTATAAAACTGCAGTCCTACCAAAATCACCAAAAGCACCACCCCTATTTTACTCCATTTAAAATTGTCCTGCTTTTCAAGATTAATTTTTAAATATAATGCGCCATTGACCAGCGTGTACAAGCTCAGGCAAGGGGTAATAACCCGCGGTGGTAATTTTAGCCAGACTCCTATTCCCAAAACCAGCAGCCAAAAATATACCTGGTAGACAATTATTAAATTTCGGTTTAGACCAGAACCTGGATATTTATACCAGAATAAAAAGAACAATAAATAGATATTAAGGCTTACTACCAGAAAGTGGTCGCGCACCAGTATGTCCAACACCGCAGTTAATTTGGCAGGCGCAACTTTTGTTAAAACATAGTTGAAATTAACGCGGCCGGCCTTTTGGTAGAACGACTCATTGATAACCCGGGTATCGGCCAGCATCCATCGATCAATAGCTGCGAAAGCCAGGGAATCAGCTTTCGATTTTGGCTGGGGTTCATAAATCTGAAAGTCGAGAACCGTAGATTTTAACCAGTCCAGGCGTTGATACTGTTTGGCGGCCGGCGACAAGTTAAGGTTGAGGAATATAAAAAAAAAGGCCCCTACGCCCATGTAAAGGAGAATGGGCCGGAACTTTAACCAGGAGAAAAACGAACCGGCAGTTAAAAGGAAAACTGCCGGCCCCACTACTACTACCCCCAACAGCGCAGCGCTGGGCCGAATGCATAATGCCACCAGAAACATCAACCCACTAAGGGCCGTGGTCACCAACCAGTTATTTTTATTACCCGGTAATTGAAGAAAGATTAAATAACCCACTCCGGCTAATAACAAGGGCACCCGCATATAATTAAACAAATAGATATGCTCTGCCCAACTGGCCAGGAAAAATAAGAAAAAATAAAACAAGTAAAATCGGTTGTTTATCAAACCCGATTGCCGCAGGATTAAAAAAGCACCGGATGTGGCGCCCCAAAGCAGTATATACAGCATCAGGCCATACCAGGGCCAATGCGGCGCCACTTTATAAAGCCAGGATAAACCGTGGCTTATTCCATGAAAATAGAGAGATAAATCGTTTGAAGCCGGCTGCATACC
>JAQBNV010000261.1 GCA_028288395.1 Adhaeribacter sp.
AATCCTTCCAAGGTCCAGAGGGCATGAATCCGGGCCAGGTGGCTGGGTTTCTTTTTCAGCGGGCCTTTTTCGCCGCGGGCAATTTTCTTTAAATCCGATATTACGGATTGGTCGTTGCGCACCACCAGCAAGAGTTGGGCATTGTCGCGCCACCAGCCATTGGGATGGTCTAAGTAAGTAACCAGTTTAGCCGCAGGCTCATTCAGCATGTTGGGCCGGGTTTTATCGGGTTTAATGTCTTCGTGCACCACGCGGTAAATGCGGCCCATGCCCCGGTTTTTATACAGTTCTTTTTCTTCGATTATTTTGCCCAGGTAAGTACCGGGTCCGCTCCATTCGCTCTCCTGAATAATGCCGTGGTACATATCTACAATGTAAAAAGTACCATCCGGGCCGGTGTAGGTATTCATGGGCCGGAAATTAAAGTCAGCAGAAGCCAGCCAGTCTTTTTTCTCGTAAACGTCTTTCAGGATTATTTTCCCGTTGTCGTTTGTTACCCGACCGCGCTTAATAATACGGCCTACCGGCTCCGGAATAAAATAATCGCCCTGCATATCAGCCGGCAGGCGGTCGCCCCGGAAAATAGACTGGCCGGCACCCGAGGTAAAGCGGTTGAGGGTATTATCTTCGGGGCGCAGGGCGCTGGGGCCTCCCTGGGCGTCGAGGTTACCAATAATGGGCCAGGGAATCATAAACTCGGGCGCATACTGGTCTTTAAAATTTAAAGCGCCGTAAGCCGGCATTTGCTGAATTTGCACGGCCGGCAAACCCGGACCAGCTTCGGAGAAAAACAAACGACCGTAATTATCGGCCGTAATTCCCCACTGCCCGGTCATGTTATCGATCATGGTATCTGCCACCATTACGCCATTCTGGTATTTGTACCGGAATCTATCGCGGGTGGGGTAAATCCAGTTGTCGAGGTTCCACATCATCCCGCCATTCTGGTGTTCCACGTTGCGCAGGTCTATCAAGTCGTTCTTAAAAACGATTTTCTTCTGGTCGGCTTTGCCGTCGTTGTTGGTATCGCGGTAGCTCCAGATGTGCTGAATATTGGTAATGGTAACCAGTAACTCATCGCCAATGGGCAGAATGGTACGGGGCAAAAGCAGGCTGTCAATAAATATCGAATATTTATCCATCTTGCCATCGCCATCGGTATCTTCCAGTAATTTAATGCGGCTGGTTGGTTCGAACTGGCCGGTAGCTTTAGAATCCTTCATGTAGGTATTCATCTCTACTACGTAAAGGCGGCCGTTGGCATCCCAGGCCATGGCCACCGGCTCCTGCACCATGGGCTCGCTGGCCACCAGTTCTACCCGGTAACCCGGCGGCAACTGTATTTTCTGCAGGCTCTCTTCCGGCGACAGCGGCGTTACTGGTGGATCTTTATCTACCACCACCCGTTCGAAAGGCTTTTCGCCTATCGTTTTTTGGGCCGGTGTGCAATAACCCGTCAACAAGGCCAGGGTCATCAGGCAACCGGCTCCAAACATCCTGGTTAAATTCTTACTCTTATTTTTTTTAAAATTCATGTTCATCTAAATTTTACTATACCAACGCGCTATCTTCTTCTCTTATAATTTTTTACTAATGTTCCGCAACAGGAGTGTAAGTCTTAACTTTTTAGTCACCGGAATCCACCCCTGTCATTCAGAAGGAAACTATTTAGCAGGTAGCCAAATAGTTTCCTCCAGGAATCCTTGGATTCCCAGAATGACAAGTGTGAAGTTCCTAAATCTATATTTTTAAAGGTATTGCGTGACATCAGTTATTTATTTGCATCAACTGCGGAAATATTTCTCCGGCATTAATATTTATCACTAATAATTATCGCTTTATTTTAGCTGCTGTTTTACCTGGCAACTAAACCAACCCTGTTTATTTAAACTGCGGACTTTCGAAACCTAATTTCTTTAAGCCGGTTTGCACTTCGGGGCAGCTCATAAACAAATCCCACAACAAGCCGCTGCGCTGGTTTTCGATCATCACCACAATCGGCCCCTGGTCGATGCCCAGGTAGCGTTGCGGGAACCAGTTTTCGGTTTCGCTGTAAGCATCGTAAAAGCCGTATTTACCCCACACTTTCTCACCCAGATCTTCGTACAGATACCGCATCACCTGCATCGATTCCTGCGGTGTATAAGGGTAAGACGATAAAGCCGCCGTTGGCGTAATAACGCCCAAATCGTTTTGCGGATTATGACCGTCGTAGCCTTTAGGCGAATAACTGGAAGTGAGGCCCCAGGCATTGGCACCGTAACCTTTATAGCCTTTCGGGTTGTCGATGCAGTATGCACGGTGAATGAGCGTGTGGTTGCGGTTGTGCTCCCAGTAGTCGGCGTAACGGTCTTTCAGGCCGCGGGGATCCAGCCCCAGGTAAGAATAATGCGCCCAGAACAGCGATCCTACGCTGCCTTTGGCCCCCTGGTGATCCAGCGCAATTTTATAGCCGTATTTTTCGGCGTTGGCTTTAATATCGCCGTTGCGCGCCCAGCCCTGGTGGTAAACTTCGGCCGGAATGGTATGGGTAGGCGAGGCAGCAGCCAGTACGTACATAACCAGGCACTCGTTGTATCCCTGCACGGCAAAATTCATTTCCCAGCCATACTTCGGACTCCAGTGCCAGTACAGGGAATTGGTGCCGTTGCGGTACCAATCCCACTCCACTCCTTCCCAGAGTTTATTAATCCGGGCTGCCAGGGCCTTCTCTTCAGCGCTGCCTTCAGCAAAATATTGCCTTACGCACAGCAGTCCCTGCACCAGAAAAGCCGTTTCTACCAAATCCCCGCCATCGTCTTTTGGGCTGAAGGCTTTAACTTTACCGGTTTCGCCCTGTAACCAGTGCGGCCAGGCCCCGTGGAAACGATCGGCTTTCTCCAGGTAGGCCACTATTTTCTGCATCCGCTCCAGCCCTTCTTCCCGCGTAATAAATTTCCGTTCGATTCCTACCAGAATGGCCATGACCCCAAAGCCCGATGCGGCAGTGGTAACCACGTTTTGGTCGTTCTGCGGGTATTCCCCGTCCAGGTGAATCCGTTCGCGAGCCAGCCCTGAGGTAGGTTCCGCTCCATCCCAGAAATATTGGAAAGTCTGCTTCTGGACCAAGGTGAGCAATTCCTCGTCACTTAACTTTTTAGTTTCTCCGGCATTGGTCTCTCCGGCAGATGAAGTCTCACCCC
>JAQBNV010000283.1 GCA_028288395.1 Adhaeribacter sp.
TTATTGTTTGGAGTTTAATTACTTTATTTTCAATTCAGCCAGATGCAACAGTCTCTAATTTTAAGTTACCAATATTCTGGATTTGTTCGGGCATTTTGATATTCCATGCCGGTATTTTTTTCTTTAATAATATCTATGATGATTTACTGCAACAAAATGCAGGTTTAGCCCAAAACCTACATCGACTGAC
Source organism: Adhaeribacter sp. (assembly GCA_028288395.1). GTDB lineage: Bacteria > Bacteroidota > Bacteroidia > Cytophagales > Hymenobacteraceae > Adhaeribacter. Next base: position 191 of record JAQBNV010000283.1, read on the forward strand.
CATTAAATGCTTAAACTATATCCTTTATATCTGTTTTTCTATAGCATTTTTGTGCTCCAATCAGATAAAGAAGTCTTTATTACCGTCTTAACTACTACAGTTCTAATGGTTATTTTAATAGTAGCCGTAGTAATTGCTATTCTAAAATATCAGAACCGAACCAGAAAACACTTACTAGAAGTGAACGACCTTAAAAACACATATCACCAAGAGATCTTAAAAGCCCAACTGGAAATGCAGGAACAAACGTTCCGAACCATTTCCCAGGAAATTCACGATAATATCGGCCAGATTCTCTCACTTATCCGGCTGAACATTAGTAGTATTAAAACCGAAGAAGACAGCCACAGTGCACGCAAAATTATTACGAGTAAAGAACTTTTAGACCAAGCCATTGATGACCTGCGGGATTTATCCAAAAGACTGAATACCGAATACGTAAGCCGGCAGGGTTTGGCAGAATCGCTGCGGTTCCAGTTAAACCTTATTCAGAAGACCGGTTTATTTATTACCACCCAGGAGGTGCACGGCGAAGAAAGAGCACTCGACCCGGAGAAAAAGCTGATTATTTTCCGGATTGCTCAAGAAGCCCTGAATAATATAATGAAGCACGCCGATGCTAAAAACATCTCGGTTCTGCTCATGTATTTACCCGATAAAATAATATTAAGCATAAAAGACGATGGTAAGGGCTTTGAGCCGGAACAGGCAGATAAAAGCTTGGGATTACAGAATATGAGGCACCGGGCCAATTTAATCGGCGCTAAATTTACGTTGCAAAGTAAACCGGGTGAAGGCTGCCTGGCACGATTAATATTACCAACTGCTTAAATTTTTGCTTTTATGGAAACCGCCAAAACAACCCGGGTCGCCCTCGTAGACGATCACAAATTATTCCGGAAAGGAATGTTAGAATTAATTAACGGCTTTACCGGTTATGAGGTGGTGTGGGAGGCAGAAAATGGAAAAGACTTTACGCAAAAAATATCCCCGCAAAATCTGCCCGATATTGTGTTGTTAGATATTAGTATGCCTATGATGGATGGTTACGAAACGGCTCGGTGGATGGAACAGCGCTTTCCGGAAGTAAAAATCCTGGCCCTTTCGATGCATAACGATGATGAAACTATCCTGAAAATGTTAAAATCGGGAGTAAACGGCTATGTGCTTAAAAATGCCGACCCGGCCGAGCTGAAAGCCGCTTTAAAGGCGCTGGAACAAGAGGGCTCTTATTATTCCGGGCGGGTAACCGAAATTCTGGTAAAAAGTATTCATGGTTCTAAACCTCCCAAAGTAGAACTTAATGACCGGGAAATAGCGTTTTTAAAATTAACCTGCACCGAGCTCCCCTACAAATCATTTGCCCCCATCTTAAAAATAAATCCGCGGTTAGTAGAAGATACCCGTGAAAAATTATTCAGGAAACTGGAGGTCGTATCCCGCGTCGGTTTAGTAATTTATGCCATTAAAGAAGGTCTCTTTAAAGTATAGTAAATGAAGCCTCTCTCTAAATAAGTAGGTGATTAGTTTTAAGTTATAGGTTGTACTTTGATAGTGCCGGTTAAAAGATGGCTTTGCGTAAGTCCTATATATATAAGAATGCCCCGCCGGGAGGTGGCTTGATGCAAGATGGGTTGTTGAATTTACTTTTTCGGAATATCAATCCCTTATTTCGTCTTCAACCAGGCCGGTAGTGCATCATCCATCATTTTGTTCAGCTAATCCGGACATAAACAAGGCAGAAGGAATTCGGTGGGGATACGCCAGGCGGAGGTAATAATGTCCAATGCCGGCAATACCCAGCATTAAACCGGGCGTTTCTTCCAGGCTTTGCAAGCCGCAGGGCCAGCTTATACCTTTTTTTATAATTTGTTCTATGCCTTGTTGGGCGGCGGCCTGGGCTATTTGGCGAGCGGCTTCATCCTGTAATATTTCTGCGGCCAGGAGTAGTAATTCGCCATTCCCGAACATACCGTGGCAGAGCGAATAGTTATTTTGCGCCAGCAGGGTTTTAGCCGTCGTATTAATAGCTATCTGGGCTTCCCGTTTATACGCTTCACGGCCCGTAATCTGGTAGGCCCGCAAGCGCGTTAGGCCAATGCCGGGCGCGCCATGACACCAGGCCAGGCCATACGCCGGTTCTTCGGGGTCGGGTAAGCCCGAAAATTTCCGGAAGTCGGGCCAGTTTTCCTCGCTCGCATCAAACCAGCTGTTCTCGTAAGCCATTCCCAGTTCGGCCAGTTCCAGGTAACTTTGCGCGCCGGTAACCCGGTATAATTCGAGCAAGGCCAGGGCCACGCCAGCGGTGCCGTGGCCAAGACCCGTTAAGTTATGCGTGCAATCGTCCAGGTTACCCCACGAGCAGCCTACCGGCTCCCGGTGCTTTATTTGACCCAGATAATCGCCGAAACGGCGGGCGGCAGCGAGTAACCAGGGTTGCGGATACTTTTGGTAGGTATACAGTAAAATTGGTATGGTGCCGGCCACGCCATCAATTACATCGATATTTAAGTCTGTATCGGGAATATTTTGTAATCTTTGCAATTGCGCCAGGGCAGCTCCGATGAGGGATTCCTGCTCCAATATTTCGCCGGCAGTGAGTACAGAATAGGCGATCCCGGACAGGCCAACGTACCAACTGGCGCTACCGGGCTTTGTTTCTTCTTTTTCCAGGGCCTTTTGGGCGTGGCTTAAAGCGCCCAGGGCCGTAATTTTAAATACAGGTACGTGGGTAACATAATACAGGTGGGTTAAAAAGAAAGCAATACCCGAAGTGCCTTCGTAAAACCCGGGACCTAAAGCCTTATAGGTATGGTCGAGCTGGAATTGCGTGCTATACATTTCTTCGCAACCGATCCAATTACAGCATTCCTGGTGCCAGATGGCTTCGCGGCACAATTTGGCGCCTACCGAAAAGGCGGCTTGTACATAATCCGTTTCTACCTGGGTTTCCATATAAAATCAATCAAGGGTCGGTAATGCGTAAGGATAGTGGGCATCCGGATTACGGTATAAATGCGCCAGAGAATAGCCATTGGTTTTGAACACCGCTACCACCTCATCCAGCGTTTCAGCTACGCCTTTTTTATGTAGCTGCGCCAGAGCCAATCCCTGGGCCAGCAACCGGGAGCGGTTCATCCCAAAGCTTTCGCCATTACCGGGGTTCTCGGCAAACCCTAACCCGGTACCCAACTTTTTACAAAACAAAGGCACCGCCTTTTTCAGGTACGGTTTCAGAAGCGGGTAAAACTGGTTTATTAGTTGCGCCGCTACGGCCACGTACCTTTTAGATAGATACAACACGGCCGCGTCGGCCCGCTGGTACATACCCGGGTGGCGAAGGCATTTAAACTGGAACGGCAGGCCAAACTGGTTAAGACGGGTAGTGATTTCTTTTATTAAAATGGGTGCGCCAGGCGCTTCCAGGTTCCAATAAAACCGCACCAAGTTAATCTCTTCTTTATCCGGTAGGGTTTGGCTGTACACGTAATAAAAAGCATTATCGGCAGCCAGCATTTCTTTAAACATTTTGGCCAAAACAAAATTCCCGGCTTTAACAGGAATATCCCAGGGCGATTCTACCGTAAATTCGCCGGAGTGCAGGCTTCGGCTTTCACTTCCTTTGCCTGCCCATACCACGCCGTAAGTATCTACCGCCTCTACCTGCCAGCCCATTTCCCACCCTTCCTGAGTGCAATTCGCCGCCTGCAACGCTGCCACAAAAGTATCGGCCGCTGTCTCGTCAACTGAGTTGGGAGCGGATCCGTCCAGCACCTCCAGGCCGGTACAATAGCAGTGGGTATATAACACGTTTTGCAACGCATTCTGCCACTCGCCTGGTTTCGGTTGGGCGCTGGTTAAGGTGGCGCAAACTTCGCCGTTATAGATAATCTGCCCGGAAGGGGTTAGCTCGGTGTTCCGGATAATCGTTTCGAAAGCGGCTAAAGCAATTTCTTCGGACATATTATTTAATTTAAGCCTAATAAAATAGAGGTGGCCTCTTTGGGGTGTTTTAAAATATTAAGGCCTAACTGTAAGTTTTTGACTACGTTGGCCTGCAAATAAGGCGCTTTGGCCGTTGCTTCGAGGCAGGTTTGCACCAGCCGCACCCCCGTAAACTTCATGGCTTTGGTTAATTGCAGCTGGGCTTCTTCCTTCGAATATTGCCTTTCAGCGGCATAGGTCTGCCAGAATACCCGCAGCGAAGGATTCAAAGCCGCCATTATATCGTTTTGCGATCCGTTACTACCTTGGGAGAAGGCCCATAAACTGAGATAGGACTGCAGCAGCCCGGCTAAATCCCAGCAGGCATCGCCTAGGTCGGCCAATTCCCAATCTATCAGTTTAACTTCGAAGGGCGCGTCGAGCGTAGCCGTTCCGGATTTCAGGAAATTGGCCCATTTAATATCGCCGTGCAGGAGGCTGTCTACCTGCCATTCCTGTTTTATTTCTTCCAGAAACCGAATATATTCCTGGTTTTGTTGCACCAAGCCTACCAATTGTTTGTCTACTTCGCGGCCTTTACCCTCCCAGTAAGGATTATCGGCGGCTACACTAAATATCCAGGGCAACTTCTTTTGGAAAAAACGGGCCGCCGGGCGTTTTTCTATTTTTTGGGCTAACCCCGTGTGGAAAGCCGCCAATATTTTACCTTGTTGCCGGGCAATTTCTACCGGAAAGGAAAATTGCTGGTAATAATAGGTATGTAAATCTTCGGCTCCGGCAAATAGGCCTAGTAGTAAATGGTGGTTGCCGGCATCGTAATGATAAAAGGTTGGTAAAAAGGGTTTTAATGCCCCAAAATCCGGATCATTATTTGCCAGCCAGTAAATAGTAGCCTCCTGGCGTAAAGATTCCGTAGTTTCGGACTGGTTACGGGAGGCTTGTTTCAGGATATAACCCGTTCCATCGGGCAGCGAAATTTTAAAAGTGGTGTTGCGACTGGCGATTTGCTTTATCTGGAACAAACCATTTACGACAGCCGCCGCATCAAGGTAACCTTTGTCGAGCAGGTAATGGCACAAATTTCTCGGGTTTAATATCATTTTCAGCCCCCTTTATATTAAATATAAGTTGTAAATAATCCCGACCCATGGATGGGCCGGGATTACGTTACCAAATGCGCATTAATAATTATAATAGGGAT
>JAQBNV010000347.1 GCA_028288395.1 Adhaeribacter sp.
CCGGTTAGCGGGCTCCAACTGTCTTTCAATAATAAATTTACCAAACCTTTAGCGTCCTGAATGTCAGCTTGATTGTTTTGCAGGTTTATTTCGGTTTTAGAAATTATTTCCTGTTCTAATTTGCGGCGTAGCGCCTCATCTGTAATTAATTTTTTACTGTATACCTGGCGTTTATGGTAATTTATACCAAAAGAAAAATAGAAGAATATGCCAATAATAGGCAAAAAGATTACCAGCATCAGATAGGCCAGGGTTTTGGTGCTGCTTCGCGTATCGTGGATAATACGGAGGCTTACCGGCACCAGTACCAGGAAATAAATAATATCGCCAATTAATATCCAGCTCATGCATTCAGGAAGAGCAAGTAGTACCTTTCAACGATATGTTTAGGCCAATGCTTTTATTCGGAAGCATATCTGATCGTTTACCACAAAGGTTAAAGTAGGGTTAGAAAATAAACAAATAACTTAATAATAAAGCAATAAGTTAAAGATTAGGGTTAATACCGATGTGTTTAAACCCGCTTTTGTAAGCGCTCATGCCTTTAGATAGAAGTAGGAAACGAAGAAAACTTGGCGCGGTAGGCATTCAGAAAAATGGCGGAACAAATCTTTTTGGAGTTGCTCTTCGGAACACTCCTGGATAAACGCTTCCTATTTAGCTTAAAGTACAATTTTATGTCATCTGAGAAATTTAATTTAAAACTGGTTATAATCAACCTTTCAAATAAAAAAATAGTAAAAATAACTCTAAGTAGAAATTCTAATTTATTCTTTCCCCCTCATGCGCACCAGACCCCAAGTTTTACCAGTAGTCTTACTGTTAGGGCTGCTCTTTTTTACCTCCTGCGGCGGTGATAAAGAAAAAATGAATGCTCCACCGGCCGCCCCGGTAAAAGATTATCTGGTACTTACCCTGGAGCCGCGCACTGTTACCCTGAACAGCGATTTTCCGGCCACCATTGAAGGGCAGCAGGATATCCAAATCCGGCCGATGATAGATGGTTATCTGGGCAGTATTCATGTAGACGAAGGCGCGACGGTACGAAGAGGCCAGTTGCTTTTTAAAATAAATGCTCCGCAATACGAGCAGGAAGTAAGGACGGCCCAAGCCAATATTAAAATTGCCCAGGCCGATGTAAACGCGGCGCAGATGGAAGTAAACAAAGTACGGCCGCTGGTAGAAAAAAACATAATCAGCAAATATGAACTGCAATCGGCGCAGTTTAACTTACAGGCCCGGCAGGCCGCCCTTGCCCAAGCCAATGCGGCTTACGCCAATGCGCGTACCAATTTGAGTTATACGTCGGTTACCAGTCCGGCCAATGGTATTGTAGGTAGTTTTCCTTATAAAATTGGTAGTTTGGTCAGCAGCAACACCACCCAACCTTTAACTACGGTTTCCAATATCGGCAATATTTACGCTTATTTCTCTATTAACGAAAAGCAGGCGCTGGCATTTTCGGCCAATACCAAAGGCGCTACTACCCAGGAAAGATTGGCAACCATGCCCCCGGTTACTTTCCTATTAGCTAACGGCAACGAATATCCGGAGAAAGGCCGGATTGAAACCACCAGCGGTTCCATCAATACCGAAACTGGCTCCGTAAGAGTAAGGGCTACTTTCCCGAACCCCGGCAATATAATTCGCAGCGGCAGCAGCGGCGCGGTCCGTATTCCCACCACTGTTGATTCGGCTTTGGTAGTACCGCAAAAAGCGACCTACGAAATTCAAGGGAAGAAATTTGTTTACCTGGTTGAAAATAATGGCACCGTCAGAAGCCAGGAGGTAAGTGTGATGCAGAATGATGACGGGCGGTTTTTTGTGGTGCAGGAAGGCTTGCAGCCTGGATCCCAAATTGTGCTGGAAGGCGTTGCTACTTTACGTGAAGGCGCCCCCATAAAACCGAAACCAGCTAATGCCGACAGCGTGTATCGCCAGCTTTTAAGGTAGATTTTGTGGCCGGGGGGCCTGGTTGCTATAATTCGGACAGTTCTTTTATTTAACGGAGTATTATGTTTAATCGCTTTATAGACCAACCGGTACTTTCCACCGTTATTTCCATTCTGATTGTAATCCTGGGGGTACTGGGGCTGCTTTCGTTGCCAATTGCCCAATATCCCGAAATTGCGCCGCCCACGGTTGTGGTTTCTACTTCGTACCAGGGGGCCAATGCCGATGTGGTACTGAACAGTGTGGTGGTACCGCTGGAAGAGCAGATAAACGGCGTAGAAGGCATGACCTACATGACTTCGTCGGCCGGAAACGATGGCAGTGCCCGGATTGTGATCAATTTTGCATTAGGCACCAACCCCGATTTGGCTTCGGTAAACGTTCAGAACCGGGTGGCCCGGGCTACGGCGCTGCTGCCCCAGGAAGTAACCCGTTCGGGCGTAACCACCGCCAAAAGTCAGAGCAGTAACTTAGTTATTTTTTCCCTCTACAGCGAAAACCCAGCCTACGACCAAACCTTTCTCCAAAATTACGCCGAAATAAACCTGGTGCCGCTGATAAAACGGGTAAACGGCGTAGGACAGGCCAACGCTTTCGGCCGGATGGATTATTCGATGCGGATTTGGCTGCGGCCCGATGTAATGGCCACGTATGGATTGGTACCGGCGGATATCAGCGCGGCCCTGGCGGAGCAAAATATTGAAGCGGCTCCCGGGCAATTCGGCGAACAAGGCGGACAATCATTTCAGTATGTCATAAAATATACCGGTCGTTTACAGGACGCCTCCGAATTTGAAGATGTAGTAATCAAAGCTAATCCCAACGGACAAATTTTACGGCTGAAGGATATCTCCCGCATCGAATTGGGCGCTATGAGTTACGCCAGCAGCACTACCACCAACGGCAATCCATCGGTAGGGGTAGCCATCAGCCAAACGGCCGGTTCTAATGCCAAGGAAGTAATTGAGGGGAGTTTACAGGTGCTGGAAGATGCCGCCAAATCATTTCCGAAAGGAGTAAAATACGTAACGCTGGTAAACGCCAACGATTTTCTGGATGCCTCAATCAATAAGGTAATCACCACCCTGATTGAAGCTTTTCTTTTGGTGTTCCTGGTGGTATTCGTGTTTTTGCAGGATTTTCGTTCTACCCTCATCCCGGCTATTGCGGTACCGGTCGCTATTTTGGGTACGTTTTTCTTTCTGCTATTATTCGGTTTTACCATAAACCTGCTCACCTTATTTGCGCTGGTGCTGGCCATTGGTATTGTGGTAGATGATGCCATTGTGGTGGTGGAAGCCGTCCATGCAAAACTGGACCAGGGCTATACCTCGGCCCTGAAAGCCACCAAAGATGCCATGAGCGAAATATCCGGGGCTATTATTTCTATTACGCTGGTAATGGCGGCGGTATTTGTGCCCGTAAGTTTTATTTCGGGTTCGGCCGGGGTATTTTACAAGCAGTTTGGCTTAACCCTGGCCATTGCCATTATTCTTTCGGCGGTAAATGCTTTAACCTTAAGCCCGGCCTTGTGCGCGCTGTTTCTGAAGCCGCACAAAGAAGACGGGCATAAAAAGAAAAACATACTCCAGCGCTTTTATGCCTGGTTTAACCGCTCCTTCGAAAAACTAACGGGTAAATACAAAAATTCGGTTTCGTACCTGGTACGCCGCAAATGGGTGGCCTGGAGTATATTAGCCGTATTTGCCGGTTTATTTTATTACCTGATGCAAACCACGCCTTCGGCTTTTGTTCCGAGTGAAGATATGGGTTCGGTAATGGCCGATATTGCCTTGCCGCCTTCCGCCTCTGCCGAGCGAACCCAGGTAATTACGAATCAGGTAGAAGCCATAGCCCGCACCATTCCGGAAGTAGAAAATATTTTGAAAATTACCGGCCAGGGCATGATAAGCGGTACAGGTAGTAATTATGGCATGGTGATTATGCGGCTGAAAAACTGGGAGCAGCGCGGCGGAGAAGGCCAGGATGTTCAGTCTATTATAAGTAAATTATTTGCCAAGACAAGCGGCATTCGCGATGCCCGGATTATCTTTTTCGCCCCGCCAACCATTTCGGGTTTCGGTACTTCCGGGGGTTTTTCTTTTGAACTCCAGGACAAGAGCGGGCGGGATATTGCTACTTTCTCTAAAATTGGCAATGATTTTATCTCGGCTTTAACCCAGCGACCCGAAATTCAATTTGCTTCTACTTCTTTTAACGTAAACTTTCCGCAATACCAGATAGAGGTAAATGTAGCCAAAGCCAAAGTAGCCGGTTTATCGGTTAATGATATTCTGAGTACCATGCAAGGTTACTACGGTGGCGTGTACGCCTCCAATTTTAACCAGTTCGGCAAACAGTTCCGGGTAATGTACCAGGCGGAGCCAGCTTTCCGCGCCAACCCCGAAGGCCTGAATAATGTTTACGTCCGGAATGTAAACGGCACCATGGCTCCCATTACTGAATTTATTACCCTTTCCAGGGTTTATGGCCCCCAATCTATTTCGCGGTTCAACCTTTTTACTTCTATTGGCGTTACCGGCTCGCCCAATGCCGGTTTCAGTTCCGGCGATGCCATTGCGGCTGTAGAGGAGGTGGCCGCCCAAATGTTGCCGGTAGGTTATGGCTACGAATTTTCGGGCATGACCCGCGAAGAAATTTCGGCCGGGGGACAAACGGTATTTATATTTATGCTGGTTATTTTATTTGTTTACCTCCTGCTGAGTGCGCAATACGAAAGTTACGTACTGCCGTTTGCCGTATTATTATCGTTGCCCATTGGCTTGGCCGGGGCCTTTATATTTGCCCGCTTGTTTGGTATTACCAACAATATTTATTTACAGATAACCTTAATTATGCTCATCGGGCTGCTGGCCAAAAATGCTATCCTGATTGTGGAATTTGCGGTGGAACGCCGCCGACATGGCATGCCCCTGGTGCAGGCAGCGCTGGAAGGAGCGGAGGCCCGTTTACGACCTATATTAATGACTTCTTTTGCTTTTATTCTGGGTTTGGTGCCGCTGATGCTATCTACCGGTGCGGGCGCTACCGGTAACCGTTCTATTGGTACGGGAGCTGTAGGAGGAATGCTTATTGGTACCTTGCTGGGAATATTTGTTATACCGGTTTTGTATATTATTTTCCAGGCCTTACAGGAACGCATCAGTGGCAGACCCAAGGAACCTTTAACCGAAAGAATCGAGGCAGTTCCGGAACCACAACCCGAAACCGGACAGGCAGGATAGGAAATAGCAGTTGCACCTTCGTTATTTTTAATTAAGTGATTATGAATAAAATAAAATTGCGCCTTCTGCTTTTTGTTTTCCTGACGGGGATGGGGATAGCTTCGTGCAAAGTAACGCAACCTTACCAAATGCCTGCGGCCCGCATGGCTAACCTTTACCGGGATATTATTACTAATGATACCACGACAATGGCCAACCTGCGCTGGCAGGAGTTATTTACCGATACCACTTTACAGCGACTAATTAGCCAGGGCATTGCCCGGAATTTAAACCTACAGGTTGCTTACACCCGCATCCGGCAGGCTCAGGCCTATTACCAGCAGAGCCAGGCGGCTTTTTTGCCTACGCTTAATGGTACTATTGGCGCAACCAGGTCTAAACTTTCGGAAGCCCAGGATT
>JAQBNV010000265.1 GCA_028288395.1 Adhaeribacter sp.
GACGTTCTTTTTCTATCTGTTTTTCCCCTACTTCTACTTGCGCACGCCGAACGTGTAGACGCTGGTGGTGTGGTAGGTTTCGCCCGGCTTCAGGATGGTGCTGGGGAACTTGGCCTGGTTGGGCGAGTCGGGGAAGTGCTGGGTTTCGAGGCAGAAACCATAATGCTTCTTGTAGGCAATGTCGCCTTTACCGGTTAAAGAACCGTTCAGGAAATTGCCGGAATAAAACTGAACGCCGGGCTCGGTAGTCATTACTTCCATGTAACGGCCGCTGGTAGGTTCATACACGGTAGCCGCTAATTTCATGGAACCATCCCCATTGTTCAGTACGTAGTTGTGATCGTAGCCCCCGCCTTCAACCTGGGCAATGCGGGTGCCAATTGCGGTAGGCTGCATAAAATCCATTACTGTACCTTTTACCGGACGTAATTCGCCGGTTGGTATCAGGCTGGCATCTACTACGGTGTATCGGTCAGCATTGATGGTTAGTACATGTCCTAAAGCATCCGGGGACTGGCCCGCTCCTAAATTAAAATAGCTGTGGTTGGTGAGGTTTATCGGCGTAGCCTTGTCGGTGGTGGCAATATAATCGATGCGGAGTTGGTTATCCGGGGTTAAAGTATAGGTTACTTCCGTCGTTAAGGTGCCAGGATAGCCTTCTTCCCCGTCCTTGCTTACGTAGGTTAGCTTCAGAGCCTGCTGACCCGGAACTTCCTCGGTTTGCCATACAACTTTATCAAAGCCTTTTACGCCCCCGTGCAGGTGATTTTCGCCGTTGTTCTTAGCCAGGGTATATTCTTTACCATCGAGGGTAAATTTGCCTTTGGCAATGCGGTTGCCATACCGGCCCACCAGGGCGCCAAAGTAGGGCCCACTCTTCAGGTAAGCGTCGCTCGTGTAACCTTCACCCTTGTCAAAGCCCAGTACCACATCGCCCGGTTTGCCGTTTTTATCCGGCGTCAGGATAGAGGTAACAATGCCTCCGTAGTTGGTTATTTTTACCTGCATGCCGTTTTCGTTGCGGAGGGTATAAAGTTGTAATTCGGTGCCATCTTTGGTTTTGCCAAAGCTCTCTTTCTGAATGCTCATGTTGGAATCGGTTTCGGTCGTACTGGTGGTTGTGCTGGTTTCTTCGGTTTTAGTGCTTTGGTTGTTGCAACTGAAAAGGGTGGCGGCGGTAATGCCTAAACCGGCCAGCAGCAGCAACGGATGGCGCAAGTTGATTTTTTTCATATAGACAGGTTTTTCCTGGGTTTGAAAGTTTAAAATTATTATTTGAACTAAGATAATTTTAGGCTTTAAAGCTAAACAAATATTTAAAAGGAATGAAAACTAAAACCCGTTTCCGGAAGTTAAGGACGGTGGTTTCAAATAATATCCGCCGGATAGAATGTTTCCGGGCGACTACAAAAATATAAGCACCTCTCAAAAAGAAAAAGCATTATACCACAAGGTCTCGCTTATGGTATAATGCTTAGGAAATATTCGGATAAGTATTTGATTACTTTAACATGATTTTTACCGGTGCGCTGTAAGCCAATTCCTGAATACCTACCGTTTTTACGCCAATCCGGGCAAAAACGTATTGTTTACCTGCCAAGGCCGCAGGTAAGCTCGAAATATTTACACTTAATGTTACCGGCTGATTCAGGTTGGTAATAGCAGAAGCAACTTTCTGGGCACTGGCAGTTTGGTTATTGGCATCTACAATGGTGGTGCCGCTAACGTATAAGTTGACCCGCTCCAATTGCCGGGTCGTATTTACGTGTTGCAAATTAAAAGTAGCATCAATGGCGGTACTGCCTTTTTTTATTTGCTCATCCTTTATTAAAAAGAACGGGTTTACCGGTACTTCTACAGCTGCAGAACCTCTTACTTCCACGTTTATGGTATCGGTTTGGTCGACCCAGGGGCCATTGCCCCTAACCCGGGTAAGCTTGTAATTGCCATCGAATAAAACCGCCGAGAACGTGCCATCCTGGGCAATATTTATGTTGATGGGGGTGGTGCGCCATAATGGATATTCCGGACCAGGTTGCCGGAGTTCCAGCCTTACTGCATTGGATCTTACGCCTACCGGCTGGCCATTATACACTACCTTTCCGGTTAGGGTAGCTTTCGGCGGCTCGTAATTGTCGTATTCACAACCGGCCATAACTAGTGCCAGCAATACCGTTAAATAAGAATATATATTCAGTTTCATGTTGTTAAATTATTGAAATGGATTTCTGACGATTTTAGGGTTATTATTTAGCGTACCCTGCGGAATAGCCGAATAATAATTATTTAATTGAAAGTTACGCGGCGCCCGGAAACGGGGAGCGGTTAACTTATCATAAACATATTTATCGTGCGTCGGATGGCCCGGACGAACAACCCGGTAAGGATACAAAGCCCTTGGAATGGCATTGGGGTTGGCGGAGTTGCCGTTCCAGATTTCGTGGGCAATGCGCCAACGTTTTAAATCCCAAACCCGGTGGTCTTCAAAGGCTAATTCTACCCGCCGTTCATTGCGGATTCTATCCATGGTTAAAGTAGTAAGGCTGTTGGGAGCAAATCCCGCTCTTTCTCTTACCTGATTCACGTAACCCAAGGCTTCCGGCATTCTGCCCAGTTCCAACGCGGCTTCAGCAGCATTCAGTAATACTTCGGCATAGCGGAATCTGATCCACCACATTTCGCTCCGGATACCCCGGGTACTTGCCATAGGGGCCGGGTCGATGTATTTCCGCATATAAAAGCCGGAGTTAGAAACTTCGGTAATGCTGCGGTGCGGACCGGAAGTACCGGTAAGTAATTTGCCATCGGTATAATTGGTGCCTAACTGACCAGACTCAACGGTATTATAAGCCGAACCTGTCCATACCTTAACGCCCGCCTGCATTTGTACCTCAAGACCTCTGAATGTTGAACCCGGATATATTACGGTTCCGTAAAGGCGGGCATCTTTGTTAGCAAAAATATCCTGTGGTTTGTCATAATAAATATAATCGCTGTTATCTGCCGTCCGGTTCTTTAATATGCCTGGGGTTCCGTCCAGGTATTCAAAATCCTCCACCAGGTTTAATATGGGCGTAACATTAGACGAAGAAAGGTTGTCTTCCCGCACATTGCGCGCAATATTTTCATAAGTAAAACCATGGCGTTTGTCTTTGGTTATAGAAAACTCTTGGGCAAAAATTACTTCGGGGTTGCTGGCTTTTCGGGTAATGGCATCAAAGAAGTTTTCCCCTAAATCCGGATTTCTCTTGTATAAAGAATAAGCATTGCTGGCGATAATTTCTTTAGAAGCTTCTAAAGATTTGGTAAAATATTCGGTGGCTTTGGCGGCCGGAATGCCTACTTCACCTCCCGGTGTAGCAATTGGCGCTCCCATCAGGTTATTATACTTGGCAATAGAGCCGGCATACAACATAGCCCGGCTTTTAAGCGCCAGCACCGTATTTTTATTAGCCCGGGTCTGGCTGATACCGTTACCAATTTTATCTTTTATGGCATCTAACTCGGTGGCTATAAAATCATAAACCTCCGCTTCTTTGTTGCGCGGTTGTTGCAGATTAGATACCTCCCCGCTAAAATCGTAGATAAGCTGATTGGTGATGATAGGTACACCGCCCATTCTTTTTACGTGCTCGAAATAGGTATAAGCCCTTAAAAACCGTAATTCCGCCTGAAACTGAGTTTTTTGGGCTTCTGTTAAAGTGGTGCCAAATTTCTCCATGTTTTCCAGAGCCAGATTTACATCTCTAATCAGCCCATAATCCCATATAGCCCAACGGTCGGTTCCGTAGGCAACAATATTATTCCGGTCGTCGTTATTGCCCGACCACATGGCTTCATCGTAAGAAGCAAAATCCTGCCAATTGGTAAGGATAGACAAGGATGTTGGTAAACGATCGTAATAATTAGCCAGCAAGCTGGTAATCATTTTCGGATCGTTCCATATCTGCTCCTCCTTAATGAGCGTGGGCGACTGTCGCTCTAAGAAATCATCCTCACAAGCCGCCAGCGGCAATAAAGTGGCCCCCAATATTAAATATTTATATATACTTTTCATAAATGCGCTAAAAATTATAAGCTTAAATTAAAACCAGCAGTAAATACTTTTTGCTGCGGATACACTAAACCACCATTAGACGAAACCTCCGGATCAAGACCAAATTCTTTTGTATTGTCGATTGTAAAGAGGTTGGTACCGGTTACGAATACCCGCACGCGGTTTAAACCAAGGCGGTTAATCGTAGCTTGAGGAATGGTATAACCTAATTCCAGATTCCTTAACCGCACATAGCTCACGTTGGTATTCCAGTAGTTGCTGCGGCGGGTAAAATTAACGTGGCTGTTCTGGTCTTTTCTTACGGCTGGGTATTTGCCCGGAATCCAGGGGCTGTCATTATTATATGGGTCTTCGCGGTGCCAGCGGTCTTCGAACATATAATTAGGCGAGGTACCATTGTTCTGAAAAGGAATCTTCATCTCCACTTCCCGACGGAATGTTTGTAAGGTTGCGCCGGCAAAGTCAAAAGCCAGGTTAAAGCCTTTCCAACCCAGGTTGGTATTCAGGCCAAAGCTCATGTAGGGGTTGGCTCCTTCCTGAAAACCATTTGGTCTTTCGTCCAGGCCATTGATGATTTTGTCGCCGTTCACATCTTTGTATTTCAGGTCGCCGGGTAAATGAGTGCGGTTACCCTGGTTGTCGTTGTCAATGTCGTAGTTATCAATTTCTTCCTGCGACTGGAATTGGCCAACAACCTCATAACCCCAGTTTACGCTGCCCCAGCGATCTTCCCAGGCATCGCGGTATTCCTGCCAGGAGTTACCCCATTGTGGGTTATAACGCGCATAGATATCCCATCTTCTGGCCAAAGTAGCATTAGCCCCTACGGAGTAAGTAATATCACTTACTTTACCGGTGTAAGTTAAAGCACCTTCTACGCCCCGGTTAGATTCTTTCAGCAAGTTTGCTTCAGGCAAGGTATAACCTACTTCGGTTGGTAATAACACATCGGTTTGCGCCATGGGCAAACCAGTCCGTCTCCGTTCGAAAATATCAAACTGGCCGGTTAATCTGTTGAAGACTGTGAAATCTATACCTACATTACGGGTATGGTTGGTAATCCAGGAAAGGGTAGTTACGGGAAGGCCTCTTGGACGAACACCAGCAAAATAGGTTCCATCAAAAATGGCACTGCCTTGTGCCCAGTTATAGCCTGGGGTGTAGCTATAAGGAGCCACCACATAGGCATCATTATTCAAGCGGTCAGAACCAGTTAAACCGTAAGAAGCGCGTAATTTTAAATCATTCAGGAAACTACCAAAACGGTCTTTCATAAAAGATTCTTCTGAAATCCGGTAGCCAACGGAAACACCGGGGAACAAACCCCAGCGGCTATCATCGCGGAACAGGAAGGAACCATCATATCGGCCCAGTACTTCGAGCAGGTATTTTTGCTTGTAATTGTAATTAATCCGGGTTATATAACCGGCCCTTGCTTCCTGGTTAAACTCGTCGAGCAGGAAATCCTGGTTCGCAAAGTACTGGAGAGGAATATAATTATTAGGCGGAACGGTATGAACAATCATGTGATTGTTCTGATTATCGTTCCGTTCGTAAGCTGCCACTGCCGATAAGCCATGGTCACCGAACTGCTTGTTGTAGGTCAACTGGAACTGCGCAAACCGGTCTACAACATTGCGTTTGCGGCGTTCCCGCCAAGGATTCTGATTACCTGATTCCAGCTTATAAGTATCAGTGGTTGGGTTGTAAGAATAAGCATTGTAGGTATACTCAAATCCATCAAAATCAAAATTGGTGAAGTTATAAGAGTATGTTCCGCGGGCGCTTAAACCAAAATTGAAATCATACTGGGCGTAGAAATTGCCCTTGGCACCCCGCCAGATTTCGTCGATATAACCGGTTACATCTTTTTTATAAGTAGCCGGGTTTACGTTTACGTTGTGGTTCTGGGCAATATACTTAGGGTTATCGTTTGCGTAAGGGCGCTCGGTTGGCCACATACTAAATATACTCAGAAACGGGTTAAAATAATCATCTAATCCGGGTACGCCCGCCTGGGAGCGATCTTCCAAACGCCCATAAATCTGGGTGCCTACCCGCAGGCCCTTTGCCACGCCAGCGTCTATATTTGCCTGGATATTGGTTCGGTTAAAGTTGTAATCCTTGATAATGGCATCCTGATTTACGTGGCTAACCGAGAAGTAATAATTCATGGTTTCGGAGCCGCCCGATGCACTGGCGTTTAGATTATACTGCGGGGCAGATTTGTCCATTACCTCCGAAAAGTAATCGGTGCTGATAAAGCCTTTCTCGGTATTCTGACGCCATTTTTCCAGATCATCTTTGCTAACAACGCCAGATGGGTTTCTGCCCTGGTTCTGCTCCGATTCTGCTAAAGCGCGCATGTGCTGGTAGGCATTGGCCGGTTTGGGATAACGGGTAAATTGCTGTGTACCGTAATAGGCCCCAACATTAATCTGGGGCTTCATGCCGGCCTTCCCTTTTTTAGTGGTTACTAAAATTACCCCATTAGCCGCCCGCATACCATAAATAGCTGCCGAAGCATCCTTCAGGATAGATACACTTTCAATATCGTCAATACCCAGGTTGTTAAACTGACCGGCATCGGAAGTGATCCCATCAATCACATATAACGGAGTACCCATATTCCGGATTTGAATACTGGTACCGGCCCCGGGACGGGCATCGGCCTGGCGGGCCGTAATACCTTGTACCTTGCCTACCAGTGCGCCGGTAGCGGTAGTGGCAGTGGTACGGGCAATATCGGTGGCCTGTATCTGGCTAACGGCACCCGTTACAGTTCCCCGGGTTTGGGTACCATAGCCTACTACCACTACTTCTTCCAGGGATTTGGCATCCGGCACCAGCGTCACATTAACGGTAGTCTGGTTATTAATTGGAATTTCCTGGGTTACATACCCAATAAATGATACCACCAGCGTGGTGTTGCCCTCCGCCAGGTTTAAGGAAAAACGGCCATCCGGGTCGGTCGCCGTACCGTTAGTGGTTCCTTTGATCAAAACAGTTACACCGGGTAAACCGCTGCCGGTTTCACCTTTAACAACTCCCGTAAGGGTTCTTTGCTGGGCATATAGCGAACCAGCACCCCCTAATTGAATGGCTAACACCATTATAAAAGATAAAAATAGCTTCTGAATCAGCCACCTGAATTGGTGCGCACCAGAAGGAGGTAAGTTTTTAGGTAACAGGTTTTTCATAAAATAAAGGTTTGGTTTAATGTAAGGGTGGATAAAAAATTTAGGTAATCTTCTTTTCTGTTTTAGAAAGTTGCTAGTAAAACACTATAGGTTGGGGTATTTATAATTGTCATTTCAACAATAGTATATTAGTTTACAGATTTACTAATTATATACTAAAATTCCAAAAATTAATTAGCGTAATAACCTGTAGTGAACAGGTGGTTAAATAAGTAAAATTGAATAATATATGGGTTTAACCAGGTATTAATAAATTAAATGTTTTATCCCAGGTATTTTATGTATCAGTATAATTGTTTCTTTAACATTTATGAAAATATTTGCTAATAATTTCTTCATTTGCAAGGCTTACTAATTTACTTTATACCGGGATGAAATTTTTACCGGAATTATTTTATAGCTTTTTAGAAAATAGTTATTGCGGAGAAATAAACCAGCTCCGGTTGCTGCTGAATGAAAAGGGCTTTGTTTAATCTGTAATTTTTCCATCCACAAGCAAGGGAAATGCGCTAGACTTATCCTGTTGTATAAACCACAACTCGCTAATAATTGACCTGAATTGGTATAGGTTATTAGGGAGTCGCCCATATCTTTTGCGATTCTATTCTGGTTGGAGAAGTAATCACCTGGTTCCAGAACCAGGTGATTATCTTGTTTTCATTTGATTAGAGAGTGCTTGTGCTTTGAAATCGGACGATTCTGCTCACCCAAATAAATTAGGCAGTTACCGGTTCAGAAACTTGGGAAAGCGTAAATTCCGGCAGGTACATTATTTTTCCGCCCTGCATGGCCGATTCGTGGGCCAGAATACCAACACAGGTGATATTAGCTGATTGCACAGCATTGGGAAATGGCTCGCGCCCTGCTACAAGGGCACTAACAAATTCGTGAACCAGGTGTGGGTGCGAACCACCATGGCCGGAACCCTGGATAAATGATAAGTGCTGGTTGCCTTCGCCGTCGTACACGCCCGCAGTGGTAAACGATTGTATCTCGGTGGGCAGTAAGTGAGCGTAGTCAGGGGTTTTAACCTTGCTGGGCTCCTCGCCCGTATGAACCACATTGTCTTCGTGCTCTACCAGCGTCCATTCAAATGATTTTTTAGAACCATACACATCAAAGCTTTCGCGGTATTGCCGGGCGGTGTTAAATAACGAACGGGTAACTTCGGCGGCCAAATCAGAATTCCGGAATTTTATGTGGCAGGTTTCAATGGCAAAAGGAGAACCGTATTTGGGAATCAGGTCTTCGTCTATGCGGCCGGAGCCCAGGCAGGAAACGTATTCCGCTTCTGCTTTCGGCAAAGCCAGCACCGGGCCTACACAGTGGGTGGCGTAGTGCATGGGCGGCAAACCTTCCCAGTAACCGGGCCAGCCGGCCATTTCCTGTTGGTGCGAAGCCCGCAAAAACTGAATTTTGCCTAATTCGCCATTCTCGTACATCTCTTTTACAAACAAAAATTCCCGGCTGTAAATTACCGTCTCCATCATCATATAAGTGAGTCCGGTTTCCTTTACCGCTTCCACTATCTGGCGACATTCTTCCACGGTAGTAGCCATGGGTACCGTACAAGCTACGTGTTTGCCAGCCCGAAGGGCCTTTAAAGATTGTTCGGCGTGGGCCTGTATAGGTGTATTGATATGGACGGCATCAACGTTCGGGTCTTTTAGCAGTTCGTCGTAATCGGTATAACGGTTATGAATACCAAAGGCATCGCCAATTTCATTTAATTTATCTTCGTTCCGCTGGCAAATCGCGTACATGTTGGCGTTGGGGTGTTTCTGATAAATAGGAATAAATTCTGCTCCAAAACCCAGGCCAACGATGGCAATATTAATTTGGTCCTTTTTCATAAAGTTGCGCTATATAAAGTAATTAGAAATTAGTTTCTGCCGTTTGATGGGCCGGCACCTGTGTCGTAATATTCTCCGGGGCTTGCGCCCATTTTTTTAAAAACTGCAAACCTTCCGAGGCAAATTTATCCTGGCTTTCGGCCAAGGGTTTCCAGATGCACACCGCACCCGCCAGTTCTTTAATTTCCGGGGTAAAACTTTCGATGGATACCGTACCGGTATAATCAATCGCTTCGAGGCCGCGCCGGAATGCATCCCAGCGGGTTTGGCCAGTGCCCGGGGTGCCCCGGTAATTTTCCGATACCTGCACGTGGATCAGGTTAGCGCCGGCGGCCCGGATGGCCGCTTCAATATCAGGTTCTTCAATATTCATGTGAAAGCCATCCAGGATAATTTTGGCGGCCTCATGGTCAATATCTTTTATCAGTCTTACCACATCTTCGGTGGTGTTAATCAAATCGGATTCAAAACGATTAAGCGGCTCTAAGGCAATAAACAAACCTTTTTCGCTGGCCATTTCGCAGACTTTCCGTAAGTTGGTTACTGCCCGGTTCCACTCAATTTGTTTTTGCGCCGGCGATACCAAACGGGCTTTGCCAACGGCGGAATACATGGGACCCGCCAGGAAAGTTGCGCCTAAATCCACGCAAATTTGCAGACAGCTTTGGATGTAATTAAAACAATTCTGGTGCAAAGTTTCATCTTCGCTGGTGAGGTCGCGGGTAGGTCCGAAAGCGCCGCAGATAATGGCTTCCAGGTTATTCTCCAGCAGGGCTCTTTTTACAACGGCCGTATCGATAAGGGCAGGATCTTCTACGGCTATTTCCACTTTATCGTAGCCCATTTCTTTTATTTTAGGAAAAAGGGAAACTGATTCGGTACTGAACGGAGAGGTCCAAAGCCACGTAGTAACGCCAAATTTTACGTTTAAACTCATGCAGATAGGTTCTTAATATTCAAAGAAAGTTTTTGGGTTATTATTTTCGCGCTTTGCCCATTTTTGTAGAATCACCTATTTAGCCGGTTGGGCCGTTATCCCTAATGATTTTCTTCAAAGTATAAGGTATAAAGGTGACTGTTTCAGAATGGCGATCCCCATTCTCCTATTAATTCAGGTAACCGGCTAAGGGAAGTAGGTTACCTGAATTAATAGCGGAAGGAAGAATAAATAATAGGTGCTGGCTTTCGCTTGGCAGCAAATCCGGGTAGGATAGCTTATTTGGTGGTGGAAGCAGCACTACTCGTACTGGTTCCGGCACTAACTACTTTCATGGTGCCATTCATAATACGCCAGTGACCCGGGAACGTACAAACATAAGGGTAGTCGCCTACCTTGGCCGGGGCGGTAAAGCGAATTACCGAACGACCATCCGTATCAATTAATTCGGTTGCCGCGATTACTTCTTTCATAGCCGGCACATAATTTTTCTCAGCCCCTTTTGGATCGCTGGCCATTTTGTCGGCAGCGGCGCCTACTTTCTGGACCATACCGGCTTGCACCAGTACCAGGTTGTGTTGCATGAAATCCGGGTTGTCCAGCACTAATTCTACGGTTTGGCCGGCTTTTACCGTGAAAGAGGTTTTGTCGAATTTCATTTCGTTTTTCACCACTTTAATGTTGATGGTAACATCAGCAGCCCCGGCAGCTTTGGCTACCTGGTTGGTGCTGGTAGATCCTATTTCCAGGAAAGCCAATGCTAAATCGCTGCTGGTTAAAGGAAAATCTTCTTTATAGCTACCTACTTTTACCGCATCCTTGCCGTCGAAACCTACCCGGACACCATTGGCCAGTGGCTTTTTAAACAGGCCGGCTGCTTTGCCCTGGGCCACTTGTTTGCCATCTATTTCCAGTACCATTGCGCCATTTTGCTTCAACTGAGCCACTACGCTAAACCGTTGCGATTCTGGCAAAGCCGCTGAAATAGTGTTTGATTTGCCGTTTTGGTTCACCAGCATATTTAATTTTTTATCCTGAATGTAAACCGCGTAACCGTTTTGTTTGTCGCCGTGCGCCATTAAAGTCCCTTCGAAAGGTGGGGGCGTGAAGTTGCTGTTGGCATTATTACCACCCGGGCGACCCCGGCGGGTAACATTGCCCCGGAATGTGATTTCTTTACCGGTTATATCCGGGGCATTTTCCGCCGAAATGCCCACGTATCTTTCCAGTACCCGGATATCTTTGTCCAGGCTTTGCAGGATGCGACCGGTTAATCCGTCCGCATTGGATTCGGGCTGGGCTTTGGCTCCAGCCCGGAAACCATCCTGGTGGGTGGCAGTTGCTATAAATAATGCCTGGGCTAAGGCTGGGTCTTTTTCATTTTCGGGGTTTAGGCTGGCGGTATAAAGGGCGCGGCCGAGTTCTACTGAGGCCGGCATTTCCGATACTGCTAAAAAAGTAGCTAGACGGGCATTGGGGTTCGAATCGTTTATGGAAGCAGATTTGATCATACCATCCAATACTTGCTGGTTGCGGGGCAATACCTGGGCCGCCGCTCTTCTAACGCCAGCTGCGGGATGCGATAAAGCGCTCATGGCTACCTGTAAAGCCTCGTTGTTAGAGCCATTTAAAGCACCTAAACCGTGCATGGTCCATAAAGCATGAACGGCAGGCGCATTTAAGCCAATTTCGTCTACGTTTTTATTATTTACCAGCTTGTATAAATCCGGCAGTACCGTTGTGTTTTTGGTTTCAACCAACAGGCGCTGGGCGGTTGTCCGCCAGAACATGTTGTCGTTTTCCAGGGCTTTTACTAAAGTTGCCGGGTTGTTGCGGTCTAATTTAACGGGGGTATAAGGCTTAGCCCCTTTGTACACAACCCGGTAGATCCGGCCTCGCTGGTGGTCGCGCAGCGGGTTCTCATAGGCGTTGCCTTTTCCATTTTGGGCCTGATACCCACCCCGGTCGGGCGAAGGTGTAGGATTGTGCTGGATAATAAAGTCATACCAGTCGGCTACCCAAACAGCGCCGTCCGGACCTACTTCGGCGTGTACCGGGCCCATCCAGTCGTCCGAACTAGCAACCAGATTCCAGCCATTAACTTCTTTATAGCCGGCGCCATCCGGTTCCTGAATGGCCTGGTGCACGACACGACCCGTTGGCTCGCACACAAAAGCAATGCGGTTCCAGTACTCTTTCGGGAAACTACGGGCAGTGTATAAATTATGGCCGGCTGCGGCCGTATAACCGCCGTGGAAATCTACCTGGCGAATTTTATCTGTAACCGTTGGCATATTGGCGTGGCCATCGTTTTTGCGGATTGCCTGGGCGGTGCCGCCTACCAATACTCTTTTGAGATAGCGCTCGGGCATGTAAAAGAAATCGCTGTGATTGCCGTTGGCGGTGGAGTTAAATACTTCAAAATTTTCGTTAAAACCTAAACCCCAGGTATTATTGGTGGTCCGGCCCATGTATTGCAGATCAGACCCATCTGGTTTAAAGTTATACAAACCGGAACTGAACTGAATTTCCCGGTTGCCGTCTTTGCCGCGGTAAGCCGAATAACCAACGGTGCCCCAGATGCGGTTATCCAGGCCATATTTTAAACTGGACGGACCGGCATGGGTATCGGATTTACCCCAGCCCTCCATAATTGGTTGGCGAATATCAGCTTTGTCGTCGCCGTTGGTATCTTTTAAAAAGATAAATACGGGTGCCTGCGCAATAATAGCCCCGCCGTTAGCGAAGGTAATACTTGTTGGAATATTTAGTTTATCGGCAAAAATAGTAAATTTATCGGCCCGGCCGTCGCCATTGGTATCTTCGCATATTTTGATGCGGTCATCGCCTACGCCGTCTTCCTCGCGTACCTCATTCGGATAATCAATGGTTTCTACTACCCACAAACGGCCGCGTTCGTCCCAGGCCATAGCTATCGGGTTTACAATGTCTGGTTCAGCAGCAAATAGCTGTAAATCGAAGCCGGCTGGTACCTGAATTAATTTCATCGACTCAGCGGCGGTTAAAGGATTTTGCAGTTTTGGCGCCGGGTCGCGCTTTTCGTAATTAGGTACTGGGGCATCTACGTAGGTTAAAACCGGCAATTTAAGTTTAGCTAATTGCTTTTTCAATGGGTCGCCTACGGCCCAAAGGATGCCGTTTTCTACAAGTTTATGAAATCCGGGATTGTTCCAGGTGCGCTCGTCATGACCGTAAGCTGTATAAAACACGCGGCCTTTGCCTTGCGTGCGAACCCAGGTCCAGGGTTCTTTGCGGCCGTCTTCGTCGCGCACCATCAGAACCTTATTATCGGCTTGTAATTTTTCATGCACGTAAGTCTCGTCCCACGTTTCAAATGCGGTTAAGCCAGCCATGGTAGGGTGTTTCGGATCTACAATAGGTGCCGTAAAGGTGCCGGTTTTATGAGATTTAAACTGCCCGCCAATCATTTTAACAACGGGCTCGGAGTTCCGGAAACAAAAAGAAGCGCTGTGAATCGGAATAAAACCTTTGCCACTTTCTACGAACTCCAGCAGGGCTGTTTCCTGGGCCGACGTTATTTTGTCGTGGTTGGCGTAAACCAGCAGGCCGTCGTATGTGGCCAGGTTTTCTTTATTTAGATCGTCGGGGTTGTCGGTATAAGAAATATTGATGCCTTTGTTAAATAAGGCCGTCATGAGCATCGGGGCGTATTTGGCAGAGTTATGGTGCTCGCTTTTATGCCCCAGGAATAATATTTCAATCCGCCGGGCTTCTCCGTTTCCCGAGAGGTTTCCCGTAGAACTTCCTTGTTTGGCGCAGTTGTTAAAGGCCACCAGCACCAGGAGGAGTACTATTACTCTAAAATTTTTCATTGTATTTAATTATTGGTGGTGTAGAAAATACAATTATACAAAAAATCAATTTAAGAAAATTTCTTTATTTTGGCTAATTCTGACTGTTTATCTACATATTTACTTTATTATCTTTAAATTTTAGACAAATAAGTGTTATTATGAAGCTGGCATTACATAAATCGGAGATACCGGAAGCAAAGGCTTTTGTTATTAATTACCTCAATGATCCTTTTTTTGATACTAATTGGCACTTTCATTCCGAGTACCAATTGTTTGTGGTTCTCGAAGGCGTAGGTACCCGGTTTATAGGCGATAACATTTGTCATTTCCAGGAAGGCGATTTGGTTTTTACTGGACCCAATATGCCGCACATGTGGCGCAACGATGAAAGCTATTTTGATAAAACAAACCATTTACGGTCGCAGGGCATCGTTATTTATTTCCCCGAAAGTTTCCTGGGCGAGGGCTCGTTAAGAAAAGAAGAAATGATGGGTATCCGGCAATTATTCGAACGCGCTGCCCGGGGTATTCAAATCAGTGGCGCTACCGCTACCCACGTAGTTCAGATGATGAAGGATTTGCTTTACCTGAAGGGCATCCAGAGTATAATCCAGTTGCTTACTATTTTACAGGTTTTATCCGAAACGGACGAGTACAAATATATATCCAGTATCGGATATTTTAATAGCTCCAAAGAAACCGACAAAGACAAAATGAGCGAGATTTATAATTATATTGTGCAGCATTTTAAGCAAAAAATTAAGCTGGAAGAAGTAGCAGCCATTGCCAATATGTCGCC
Organism: Adhaeribacter sp.; assembly: GCA_028288395.1. Classification (GTDB taxonomy): domain Bacteria; phylum Bacteroidota; class Bacteroidia; order Cytophagales; family Hymenobacteraceae; genus Adhaeribacter. The sequence continues at coordinate 14,683 of JAQBNV010000265.1, forward strand.
GGCTACTTTTAGCCGTTATTTTAAAGCCCGTACAAATAAATCTTTTTCTGCTTTTATCTCGGAATTACGGATTGGATTGGCCTGCAAACTATTGATGGAAGAAGAAGATTCGATTTACCAGATTTGCTATAGATGCGGATTTAACACTTTATCTAATTTTAATAAACAGTTTAAAGACCTGATGCACCAAACACCTTTCGAGTACCGGAAAGAATATTTAAAATTAGCTTAGGCTTTCTGATCCACGAATTAGTTACGTCCTAAAGAATATTTATAAAAGTGCTAAAAACCAGTGGCTTACCTGGTTATTGGATTAATAAATTAAACTTTATTTGTTGACTTGTTTAAAAATTTATACTAATTAACAATTAAAGAATAAAAAAATTATATAATATGCATCTAAACTTAGAACTAAACGTAATAAAGCCCATGAATGCGCTTGAGGAACTACGGCTGGAAGCAAAAACGCGGTTTTACCACCATATTATTGCAAAGTTAAATGCCACCATCCAGGAATATCATAACCTGGCGGCGGTAGCGCAATTTTACGGGGCTTTTGAACTACCGGAACAAATTACTGTTTGCTGTGACGGACAAATAAACCATCTCCTGGCCATTACTGTACGTTTGGTTAACAAGGTACCAGGATCGCCGCATCTGGAAGAACTTTTCACTAATTTTATGAAGGATTACCTGCACCTGGTAAATCCGGAATTGCCCTTTCATGCCGGGGATTTATATATCAATAGAAAGTTTATTCAGGAAGTAAGTCCCTCTGCACCGGTAGTTAAGTTGGAAAAAATGGCTTACGCCATGCCATAAGCTAAGAAACATTAGCTAAAAAATTATTCCTTATATCCTCGTATACGTCTGTCCAGGGAGCAGAGCCCGTCACTTTTATTAAATTAATACAGATAGTAAGGAGTGAGAAGGGCTCAAGGACAAATAAGAAAGAGAAAACGACTAGGTTGTGTTGACATACAGTAGGGAATTTACGAACTTCGTCAAAAAAAGCTGATGCGAAGATACGAGTTACGCGAAGATCAATGGCAGAAAATGGCTCCGATGCT
>JAQBNV010000678.1 GCA_028288395.1 Adhaeribacter sp.
ATAGGCACTATGCCGTGGGTAAGGATAGCGGACTGACAGCTTATATAGAGCGCTTTAACTGTACTTTAAGGCAAAGAGTAGCCCGATTAGTGAGAAAAAGCTTGAGCTTCTCTAAATCAATTGATACTCATATGGGCGCCATTAAGTATTTTATCTGCCATTATAACTCAAAGAGAAAAGCATTACATCTTTAGCTCTACCGGTGAGCAAACCACTTTGGCCGAAGTACATAATTCACTTGAAAAATAATGCCACAAAGGAAGTCAGGTATAGAAATCTAATCCATAAATTTTTAATCAGCTATAATATTTGAATATATCCTATTTGCTGCTGTCAATGGCTCTTTCTTAGAAAATTCCCAAAGCTAACTTCTTTTGCTGGGCCCCTTAGTTTATTTTCTATTACATTAAACTCAGCAAGTACAATACCTATTCAGCTTTAGTTTATTTAAAAATTTCAATTAGCGTAAGGGTTTTTAATTAGGCTAAGTGTCTTCTACTGTAGAAACAAGTAAATTAACGTTTCGGGATCATGTCATTAAAACATTCTGTTACCAAAGAATTATTGTTTATCTACTTTGAAGGCAAGGCTACTCCCTTACAAAAGCAGAGGATTGGAGATTGGATGGATGAACCTGAAAATGAAGAGTTCTTTTATGAGTGCGTTCACGAGTGGGAACTGGCCAATCTTAAATACGAAGCGGATGTAAATGAGGCAATAAAAAAGTTTAGACATAAAATTCCGAAAAAACCCAGTGCAGAGATTGGACCTATTAAAGTAATAGAACCTACAAATCCTGAATACACTTATTTCCCGGTGGCTGCACCTTCACCCAAAAGGCGTGCCTTACTGGTTGCGGCATCTGTTGTATTCCTCCTCTGTTTAAATATTTGGTTCTTTAAAGATTTCATACTTTTTAAAACTTTCCAGACAGGGTATGGGCAAATCAGTACTATTACACTTCCCGATGGTAGTAGAGTAACACTCAATGCTAATTCTGAACTGGAGATATACCGTTTTGGATTTGGGAACTTAAGTCGCCAGGTTTCTTTAAAAGGCGAGGCCAATTTCAAAATTGTGCATACGCCCGATGATCAGAAATTTATTGTTTTAACCGGAATACCTTTAAAAGTTGAAGTCCTTGGGACAGAGTTTAATGTTTTTGCCCGTAAGAGAGCAACTAAAGTGGGGTTATATGAGGGAAAAGTCAAGGTGACCTATGGACAATCAACGGAGCCGGAAAAAACGGTTAATATGCTTCCTGGCGAGTTATTTAGCATGGATCCAATTCATAAGACTTTAGAGATAAAAAAGGTCCTGCATCCTGAAAACTTTGCTGCTTGGCAACATGGCCGTTTTATCTTTGAAAATACTACTTTAGGAGAAATAAAAAATATATTAGAGGAAAAGTATGGAATAGAAATAAGGTTTAAAAATTTGCGCGTAGCTGAACAAACAGTATCAGGCTCCTTTAAGGGTAATTCTGTAAACGAACTGCTACAAGCCCTGGCAGAAACTTTAGAACTTGATGTTATCCAACAAAATAATACGATTGTCATCTCGGTAAAAAATTCTGATTAACCAATTTGTTGACTTCTTCATCTAAAGGGAAAAAACTTACTTGTTTAAAGTACAAAGATGGATTTATGGATTTACTTTTTATTATAATTAATATTCTCTTACGAATTATAATCTCGCTCCACTCCTCTTATTAGTTATCGCTTGGGAGCTAAAAGTAGCGGTTGGCTTTCAACTAGATTATTAAGTTCAATTTAATATTTAAATAATTAATTATAAAATTCATGAAAATATACAAGAAGAAGCCTATAACTTAGAAGACTACAGGTATCTGATTATTTAAATAAAATGTTTAACACAACTCTACTATCTAAATCTAACTCATTTAAAATCATTTGTTTTCGGTTTATTCTTTATTTATATTTAATAACTAACAAAAAGTAAAACCCATATTTCTTTTTCTAATGTTTCATTTATAATTCGGTTAATCAGCAAATTACAAATATTTTAAAAGAACCGTATGGAGAGTAATCCTAAACTGTTTTCTGATAATCTAGGTAATCAGGAAACTCCTGCTATCCATTCGGGAAACAGTGAACCTGTTCTAAAAGGACAAGAAGCTATTGTCCTTGATAAGGAATCATTTATCCGGCATGCTTTTGCCAATGATCCGCAATTAGGAATTGAGTTACTATACCGGCATTATTTCCAATCCCTTTGCAGCCATGCGGTACGGCTTCTATATTCCCAAGCTATTGCGGAAGATTTAGTCTCAGAAATTTTTTATCAACTTTATGCCAGTGGTTCTTACCAAAATATAAAGACTTCTTACCGGGCTTATTTATATAGAGTTGTTAGAAACCGGGCCTTGAACTATAAACGGGATGAGAGCAAATGCTCCCACGATATAGACCAATGTGGTAAAATCCCAGACACTTACCACCAACGGCCTGATGCAATAGCAGAATACGGTGAACTTTACAATTGTCTTGAAGAAGGCATCAATTCACTACCAACCCAGTGTCGCAAAATCTTTTTAATGAATCGCTTCGAAAACAAAAAATATTCCGAGATAGCGGAAGAACTTCAGCTTTCTCCCCGGACAATAGAAGTACAAATTAGAAAGGCTCGCCACTTTTTGAGAACCATATTGATTAAATATAAGGTGTTATTAATATTAATTATCCCTTTTAATCATCTATAAGCAAGGATTTACACCAATTATTTTTTGCAAATATTACCGGCTACGGCTTATTTTGGCTACTATCCAGCAGCTTATGCTTTCGTTTTATTATCAAATACCTTTCCCTTTAGTACAGATCAGGACTATTCTTTTATGGTTCTTCAATTTGGTTATGAAAGCTTTTTTGGCATTTAGCTACTGACTTGATTAATAATCTGAAATAGAATTACAGAAAAATAAAAAACTGAAAAAGGTTAAAAAAACATAATCAGGGTAAGGGTTTTTCATATTGTTATGTGTCTTCTTGTTATAACCTACTAGAATAACCTGGGCATCATTAAACATATTTTATTCCTATTTATAACCCTAAAATTTAGATTATGGAATACAAACCACATAATATTAAAGGTCATTAATTAACCGGACAGCCTTCCCTAAAAGTGACGGCTGTTTAACAACCTTCAATAAAATTTATCACATTTGAAAGCCACTTTTTAGTGACCAGGGATTGTTGTGCCCGAAGTTCTTGGTTGTTATTGCCGCCATTTAGCATTTAAATAGGCATTTTTATGATTATTATAATCTATTAATTCCATCCTCATATGAAAAAAATATTTTACAAATTTGGCTCGTGCGGAATGCTGATAGCATTTTTATTTACTTGGCAACTGCAACTCCAAGCCCAAGTAATGGCATATAAGCCACCTATCCAAAATAAGCAGTTGAAGACATCTTCCTACCAAAGTATTAGTGTAAAAGATGTCTTAATGAGACTTAGAAATCACTACAAGGTAGATATTTTATTTTCTGACAAATTGGTAAAAGATTATAAAGTACCTGATAATGCAGTGGATTTAAAGAACTCTTTGGAAGCGAATCTAAAATCAGTAGTGCAACCAGTTGGACTGGATTTTAAAAAAGCTAAGGATGGATCTTATTTAATCATACGTAACGCATCGGAAGACAAAACATCTAATAATACCGGGGTTTTTACCCCTATGTTAAATACAGGTGTAGAAGAAGCTAAAACCATAGTGGCCAAAACTGTCTCGGGGAAAGTAACGTCAGAAGCGGGTGAACCATTAATTGGTGTGACGGTGGTTTTAAAGGGTACTACTACCGGCACTAGTACGGATGCAGGCGGTAGTTATGCAATAGAAGTGCCAGACAATAGCGGCACCTTAGTTTTTTCCTATATTGGTTTTTTAGCCAAAGAAGTGATAGTGGGGAATGCAACAACCCTTAACGTAACGATGACCGCTGATGCTAAAGCGTTGGATGAAGTAGTAGTGGTTGGGTATGGTATCCAGAAGAAAACCTCGGTAACAGCCGCCGTATCTACCTTAAAAGGAAAAGAAATAGCATCTACCCCTATTTCTAATTTGAGCAATACTCTAGGAGGTAGAGTTGCGGGAGTAATCGTTAGGCAAAACAATGGTGAACCAGGAAATGACGCATCAAATATTTATGTTAGAGGAATTTCTTCCACTGGAGGAAATCAACCTTTATTAATAGTAGATGGGATACCGAGAGATTTTAAACAGCTTGATCCTAATACCATTGAGTCATTTACTGTTTTAAAAGATGCTGCTGCGGTAGCTCCTTATGGGGTTGCGGGAGCTAACGGCGTAATTCTAGTAACAACTAAGAGTGGAAAATCAGGAGACCCTTCCGTAACCTATAATGGCTATGTAGGCTTCCAAAATCCAACAGTATTCCCTCAGTATGTCAGTGGGTATCAATTTGGCTTACTACAAAATGCTGCCGCGAAAAATGCCAACCTACCCCTTCCATATTCGGATGTGGCACTTCAAAAGTTAAGAGACGGTTCCGACCCGGACGCTTATCCGGACCCTAATGTAAAAAGGGACTTAATCACTAAAAATGCCATTTTAACTAATCATAATGTTGAAGTTTCTGGAGGAACTGAAAAAGTAAAATACTATGGCAGTTTAGGATATCAATTCCAGGAAGGCATGTGGCCATCTACCAATGATAAGAGATATAATTTGGCTCTTAATATGAGTGCTCAGGTAACTAAAACAACCAATTTTACATTGGGTGTAAATGGCAGGTCTCAACATTCTTCTTATCCATCCATAACCTCCGGACGTCTTTTTGAATTAATAGGATACACCCACACTCAAAACGGCCCATTATATTTTAGTAATGGTATACCAGGTACCTACATATCCGCAAGTCTCATGAATAGTGGCTATACAAAGATTAATACAACCGCTTTGTATACACAATTATCCCTTGATCAGGAGTTACCTTTCATTAAGGGGTTAAAAGCGAAGTTAACAGTTGCTTACGATCCAACCATCATCATGAATAAACTCTGGCGTATTCCTATTCACAAAGGCACTATCAATACAAAAGTAACCCCCTATGTAATTACAGATGGGATATTTGAACAAACAAAATCATCCTTAAACCAAAGTTTCAGCCAAGCCTACCAACTTACTTATCAGGGGTCGTTGAGCTATGTAAAAGCGTTTGGCAAAAACCATATTGGTGCTTTAGCACTGTTTGAAGCAAAAGATAATAATTTCATGAGTCTGGCAGCTTCCAGAAGAAATTACAACCTGAATATTGATGAGATTAGCCTCGGAAGCTCAAGCAATGCTGATATGACCACCAGTGGCACATCAAATGATGCTAGGCAAGTTGGTTTGGTATATCGTGTAACCTACGACTTTGCGGACAAATATTTATTTGAAGCTAGCGGTAGGTATGATGGCAGCTATTATTTTGCTCCTGGTCATCGGTTTGGTTTTTTCCCGGCTTTCTCCATGGGTTGGCGTTTGTCAGAAGAAAATTTCATGAAAGAGTTAGGGTGGCTTGATAATCTTAAAATCAGGG
>JAQBNV010000496.1 GCA_028288395.1 Adhaeribacter sp.
CCAAAGTGCCCCCTTAATTCCTAACGTCCCGCAGCACCTGCCTTATTTCAAAACCACCATCCTGCGATCGAATACCAGATGGGTAAAAACGCCGTAGCCGCCCTGCACGGTTGAGATTACACTGCCGGGTTGGGCAAAAGGATTGCCGTTGGCATCCCGGGCACTTTCTACGGAATTAAAGAAATCGTAATATTGCTTTTCCAGGTGATAGAGCGATACATAAACGGTTTCATTTTTTTCTAATTCGTAAGCGGTACCAAACGCAGAGGGCAATCCGTTGCTGATGTTGTCGTCGGCGGCGTAATCTATTTCGGCCCGGTTGTTAATGCTGTCGCGTTGTACGCTAAAAAAGTAATAATTTTTGGCGGCTCCGTTGTCGGTGTATTTAGCTACCAGGTAAGCCTTTTTACGATCATTGTAGGTATATTCTACCGTATCGAGGGGAACTACAGGTAAAACGGTGGTAGTGCCAGTTAGTTTACGGCCTTGTTGGTCGGTTATCTGGAGGCTATACGTGTCGCCGGGTTTACCGGCCATGATGGTCGACGATACGTGGGTGTAATATTTACGGGAGAACTTGTCGTAAAAGGGCGCATAGCGCAGGGTATCGGGTTTGCCTTTATAAAAAATAATAACGGTTGCATTTTTTACCAGTGGCAGTTCCGGGGCGGCCAGGTAATTGGTGCTTTCGGTTAAGGTGAGCCGGTAAGGCTGGCCAACTTCGAGGTAACATTCGGCTACCAGTTGCGGAGCCATAACCGGCAAATCCACTTCAAAGTCTTTTTCCATGTTGCAGCCGTAAGGCAGACCTGTAAGGCCAAGGAGCAGCCATAAAATGGAATATTTAGAAAAAGGTAAACGCATTAGAATTTGAAATTATAAGTAATGGACGGAATAACCGGAAACAAAGATACCTGGCGGCCCCGGAAACCCGTGGTCACTTTATCGGCCTCGTCTCTGATTTGTTCGAAATAGACAAAGTATGGGTTGCGGCGGTTGTAAGCATTGTAAATACTAAAGCTTAGGTCCGATTCGCCACGCTTCGGGCGTAGCTTATAAACCAACCCTAAATCGAGCCGGTGGTAAGCGGCCTGCCGGTAGGCATTGCGTTCGGTGTATATGGGCACAAAGCTTTCGTTGTTGCCGGTCTGGCCTTGTAAAATAATGCGCGAAACGGGTACCGAAAAGGCATTGCCGGTGCCGTATACCCAGGTGCCGGTCAGGTGGAGGCGCGGACGAAGTTGGTGCAACGCTACTACACTAATGTCGTGGCGGCGATCATAACGGTTCGGAAACCAGCGGCCTTCGTTTATTTCGGCAAACTGCCGGTATGTCCAGGACAGCGTGTAACCAACCCAACCGGTGGTACGGCCTTCCTTTTTTTCGAAATAAATTTCATTGCCGTAGCTGCGGCCCCGCCCGAATAAGAATTCCTGATCAAGATTATTATTTACAAAAAGCTGGGCGCCGTTCCGGAAATCGATTTGGCTGCGCATCCGTTTATAATAAACTTCATTTGTGACTAAATATTTGCCCTGGCCCATCAAATGGCTGACGCCTAAGGCCACCTGCTGCGACCGCTGCGGCCGTACGGTATTGTTAGATGGGTACCAGATATCGGTGGGCAACGAAGCGCCCGAATTAGAAACCAGATGAATATATTGCAGCATGCGGGTATAGCTGCCTTTAAGCGAAGTATTCGGCGACAACGCATAGCGGGCCGATAAGCGGGGCTCCAGGCCAGTGAAATTGCTTTTGCCGTTCGTAAAGCCGGAAAACCGCAAACCGTAGTTCAGGGTAAAGTTCGGGCTGGGATTATAATCATCGGCCGCATAAACCCCGTATTCCACGCCCGTAAAAGCCGAACCTGAATTAAAAGCTACGGTATTGTCTTCGTTACCGGCTTTTAACCGGCCTACATCAAAGGTGTGTTTTACGGCCTGCACGCCAAATTTAAACGTATGGTCGTTGCCCGGTACATAATCAAAATCAGATTTAAAACTTAAATCCCTAATGTTAGAGGTCAGGTTAAAGCTAAAATCTTCGAGGCTGTTGTTAATATTATATCGGTAACTCGAAGCAGTAAAAGAAGTGTTGGCGAATAACCGGGGATTAAAGATGTGGTTCCAGCGCAAGGTGCCCGCTTTATTGCCCCAGTTAAAATTAAAGTTAAACCCGCTGTTCCGGAAACCAATCAGATCTTCGCCCAGGTAGCCGCTGAGGTAAAGCCGATCGTTGGGGCCGATGTCGTAATTTACTTTTGCGTTCAGGTCGTAGAAATAATAGCCCGGAATGGGATTATACTCGGGGTCGTCTTCGTTTGCTTTATTTAGTAGGCGGGTAAAAACATCTACGTAGGTGCGCCTGCCCGAAATAATAAAAGAACCTTTGTTTTTCTTCAGGGGCCCTTCGAGGGTAAGGCGGGAAGCGATTAAGCCCAGCCCGCCGCTCGCCGAAAAGCGTTTGTTGTTGCCCTCTTTTAACTTTACATCCACTACCGACGATAACCGCCCGCCGAACTGGGCCGGGAAACCTCCTTTGTACAAATCTACGCTCCGCACCGCATCGGAATTAAAAATACTGAAAAACCCGAATAAATGAGAAGCATTGTAAACCGTGGCTTCGTCGAGCAGGAATAAATTCTGGTCAGGGCCGCCGCCGCGCACGTACAAACCCGCGCTGCCTTCGCCCCCCGATTGCACACCCGGTTTCAGCTGTAGCGTTTTTAAAATATCTACTTCGCCAAATAAGGCCGGCAGCAGTTTGGCTTCGCGGGCGGTTAACTGCTCCACGCTCATTTGGGAGGTTTTAAGCTTTTCTTCCAGAGAGCCGGCCTCTATTAATACCTCGCCGAGTTCCTGGGTGGTGGCCGGTAGTTCTATATTAAACCTGGTGCTTTGGGTGGCGGTAATCTCCTGGCGTTGGGTTTGGTAACCGATGTAAGAATATACCACCGTATAGGTGCCGGGCGGGACCGATAAACTATAAAAGCCGTACGCGTTGGTGCTGGTGCCGGTTTGCAAAGCAGGAATTTGTACGGCTACGCCAATCAGGTTTTCGCCGCTATCGCCGGCTCTTACGGTGCCACTGAGGGTAATTTTGTTCTGGGCGTAGCCAAGGTTAGCTACCTGGCTTAAAAGCAATACCAGGAACAAGATTGCCGGATATTTATTATAAATAATTTTAAAAGGAAAATATTGGTACAAGTTGCCGGTCGCCAAGCGTTTAAGAGTTGAATAGGTAATAATCAGCTAAATAACGCCCGAAGGTACAATATGTTTTGAGGAATTACCGCACACAGCTAATTACGATAAAAGATAAAGTGCTGGGTTATCCGGCGCGTTAAAAGAGCCGCTAAGTTACCGGGCGAAAAGTGAGCTAAAAGCACCTGAATCTGTCGGTAACAAAACGCTTCTAAGGAACAAAAATCAACCATTTCCGCAGGTTGTCTTTTGTTTCCTGGCATAAATAAATATTAAGCGCCTTTCTTTTGGGGCAAGGGCTTGCGGGGTAGCTTTTCGGGGCGCATGGCCGTGTGGTAAACAAACGAAGCGATAATAACGGCTGCTTGTTTCAGGTCCTCGGGTTGCAGGCGCTCGTAGGTATCCTGGTTGGAGTGGTGGGTGCGGGTGCCGTACTCAATAGGGTCCTGAATAAACTGGAAGCCCGGGAT
>JAQBNV010000503.1 GCA_028288395.1 Adhaeribacter sp.
GACTTACGCAAAACTACCCTGCCGCATCTTTTGACCGTCACGTTATTGGTAAAAACGCGCAACAGCGGCTCTTTTGACCTTTAAGGCAATATTTTGAAGTCTTATTAATATTGCTTTATATTAAAACAAAAAACCACTTTCCGGTTAACCGTAAAGTGGTTTTTTGTTTTAATATTTAAAAGAATCAGTGCACATTCAAAAGCAGATGGTTTTCTATTCTTCCGAAAACTGTTTCGGTGATTTAACTTTCTTTTCCGGAACGGCCGCTTCGGGTTCGGTAATATTCATTCCAAACTGGTCCTGGCCTAAATTCTTGACAGCATCTGTCATTTTATCTACCATGGCCTGTCCCTTTTCGGTACCCAACGCGGCCGCTAAGGCTACACCTACGCCTACGGCCCCTAGCAACGAGTACAATACGCGATTATCGCGAATAAAAGGTTTGATAGTTTTGTAAAAAGATTTATTCTTGTTTTTCTTGTTCTTCTTTTTTCCCTTACTCATAGCATTCATTTTTATAAAGGTTATATACACATTTGATATATCCATCATTTAATATAATACGGCACCGGGGCGTCATAGTTGGGTTAAATTTTGCTCTCCGCTCCGGCTACCGTTTAGACTTTACATTTAATTTGATTTAAAATAATCGCTGCCACCTTTTCTAAATCTGCTTTACCCCGATCCGGGAAATAATCGATGGCGCAAACCGACATCCGCAGATCCAGCTTGCGCGCAAAATGAAAACTGATGAGCTGGTCTTTTTCATTAACATAAAATAACAATTTATCATATCCGCCGGAGGTCGCGCATTGTTCCAGAATCTGACATTGGATAGATTTCGCTTCCGTTACATATCCGCCGGTTATTACCGCTACCTGCTGCATCCGGGGCTTTAGGTCGCTAAGCAGGGTGTTAAATTTTATAACTTCCATTACAGCAATTGTTTTTAGTTAAAGGTAACCACCATCACCCCAATTAAAAGTTAAGAAATTGTTATCATTTACTTATAAGGAACAATCGATTGGTTCTTAAATAAAAAAGCCTGCCAAAATTGGCAGGCTCCACAGGCAAAGCAGGAGACTAAGCTGCTCTGCTGTGTAATTGCAACATCCTATTCTCACCCTTCAGATTTGCAATATATTTTTCGGAAATATTAGTAGTCGGTATTTTGGGGGTCGAAGTTAGTCCAGCCTTCGGCCCAGTTGGTGCTGCCGAAAGCGCCCCGGAAAGTTGTATTTTCGAAACCCGGTACATTAGTCCCGCCCGTTAATAATATTGAGCCGGCCACCGGCATATAGGGAGCAGTTGTTCCCAAGCCCAGCTCGGCGTGGGTTTTGGTTTGGTTATTAAATGCTGCCGTGGTAAACCAGGCGTTGGCGTTAAAAGCAGAAGAACCGGTCTTACCAACGGTACCACTCACGATAATATTTTTGGCATTTAAACTACCGTTGGTAGCGTACCCCTCGGAGCTAACGCCATCGATGGTTATGGCTTTGTCCCAACCGGTTATAACGGTATTGTTCATCGATAAGCTGGTACCTTTTTTAAGGTGAGCGCCCTGGCCAAATTTTTGGCCGGAAGCCGGACTGATGGGACCGACAAGTGTAACATTGGCGAAAGAAGCCGTGGTTAAAGGCTGATTCGTAGAACCGGAATTATCATTGTCCGATTCAAAACCATTAGAGGCGCCGGCCAAATCAGATAAAGCCGGATCACTGATACCCAAAGCGTACTGCACTTTGCCGGTAAACCCATAATCCGAATCAAACATATCATCGGTTGTTTTAAAAGCAATCAGGTGTTTTGGATTAACGGTACCGCCGAACCACTCGAAAGCATCATCGCCCCCGTAGGATACCTGCACATAGTCAATCTGGGTACCAGAACCCACCGAGCCCATGGTTAAGCCGTTAATTTCTTTTTCCGGCTCCAGCGCAACGCCAGCAAATTCAATCCGGACATACTTTAAAATGCCAGAGTTATCAGCATTGTCTGTTCCACCATAATTTGCTTGCGGACCGCCTTCGATAAGGGGGTCGGAAGATTGATTATGCCGGGCCTTGCCGGTAATAATAATGCCACCCCAGTCGCCGGGAGCCCTGCTGCCTTTCGGAAGCGATGAGGTAAATACAATTGGCTTTTCTTTTGTTCCTTCAGCCATTATTTTACCACCTCTTTTAATAATCAGGGTGCCTTTGCCGGCTTTAGGACCGCCTTTAATAATGGTTCCGGGTTCAATGGTTAAAGTGGTGCCATCCTCTACATAAACAAAGCCCTTGAGGGTATAAACAGTATTAGCCTTTAAGATCGTATTGGTGGTAATTGCGCCTTGTAACTCCTGTTCTGATTTAACAACCGGCGTGGTATTGGTATCTTCTTCGTTACAACTAAAAGATATAACGGCCAGGAAACAGAATAATAACTTACTTAAGTTTTTCATAATTTTTGGTTCAGAAATAGAATTGGGATTGTTTTATTTTATCTATTATTAAAAATTGTAATTAATACCGATGGTTGAGTATGCGCCTTTGTTAAAGTTGCGGATAGTATCATCGAAACCAGTTATTTTACCGTTGAGGTCTGTATCCTGAATAAACCGGAACGATTGGTTAAACAAATCCTGCACGCCGGCTTTTAGTTGCAAGCCATTCTTAAAATTCTTGGTAACGCTCAAGTCAATTACATGGCGGGGCATTTCATAAACCGTCGGATTGGTATCGGCCGAACCTACCCGGTAAATGCGCTTGCCCAAAACATTGTATAATAAAGCATATTGCCACCCTTTTTCATCATCCTGGAAATACAACCCGCCATTAACTATATATGGTGATTGTCCCATCAGGGCCCTTTTGCGATCCTGTACCGCTACATCTGTATTATTTCCTAAGTCGACCCGACTATGAATATAGGATGCGTTTAAAACCAGGGAATGATTTTGAATAAACCTGGATTCCGAAATAGAGATAAGCGCTTTTCTGACTTCTGCTTCTACGCCCAAATTCGTGGCCTTATCAGCGTTACTGAAACCATAAATGGGGTTGGAGCCGGAGCCCGGCTGAATAATGGTTTCGATAGGGTTAAAGAATTTTTTGTAAAAAACACCCACCGACAATAATTCGGCTGGGCTCGGATAAAATTCATAACGCATATCCAGGTTATGAATGGTAGCCGTTTTCAAGGCATTGTTACCCCGGATGGAGGCATTCTCAATAAAGTCGTAATAACTAAAGCTGGCCTGTTCCCGGAATTCCGGACGGTTGATGGTCATGCCATAGGCTAGCCGCAATAAAGACCGTTGGTTAAAATTATAGCTGGTATTAAGGGAAGGCAGTAAATAAAACCGGGGATCATCTACGTTGGCATTGCCGGAGAAATCAGCGGCTGTTAATTGCCGGTAATTATATTCGCCCCGCACCCCGCCGTACAAGGTAAACTTATTTATAGATTTAGCCAGGGAAAGATAAGCCGCACCTAAAGTGTTAGCCGCGCTGTAGCGGTCATTGATGCGGGTTAGTTCATCCAGGATTATCCCGTTGGTAGCATCCAGGTTTTGAGGAGAAAAAGTTTGATCGATTGGCTGGCTGGTAATGGCTTCGCGGTCGGCGGTACTACCAAAAGGAAATAGATAACCAAAATAACGACTGTCAAAACGCCGGTCTTTTCTTTCGGCGTAAAAGCCGGCTTTCAGCCGCAAGTTACTTTCCTTTTGCACCGAATCAGCGTCACCAAAAACATGTTCTAACTGGCCACCGGCGATAAATCCTTTTTCGGCTAAATCGGAATAGAAGCGGCCGGCATTGGCGGGGGAACTGGTGGCAGTGGGAATTACCGGTTCAAATGTTCCTTCGTCGCCTACCTGGCGGGTAGTCCTAACCCTTCTTAAATCCGGTTCCTGGCGGTTAATGTAATTAAAGCCGGCGTTCCAGGTAATAATATTTTTATCATCCGCGCTGGCGTGCGTACCTTGTAACTGACTGGTAATAATACTGCGGCTCTCGTACCTTAAAAAATAATTCTTTTCTTCTTCCTCAAAAAAATCTAGCTGCCGGCCGTTGCGTATGGTAGCCTCATCAATACCAGTCTGGTTAAATAAATTGCGAAACTCTAATTTATTTCTGTCATTTAAAATTAGCGAAAAGTTCTGCAATATTCCCACCCGGGTGGTCTGGCCAGATAATTCGTCCTTGTAAGACCAGTTTACTTCTTTGGCCCGCTCCGGTACATACCGGGTGTAATTGTTGCGGGTAATAAATAAATTTTGCCGGGCGTTGCTGTAAGAGATTGCTGATATGCTGCTTAACTTTTTGTTCCCCAACAGGAATTTCCGGTTTAAGCCAAAATTTATACGCAAATCGGGTGCTGCCGTAGTGGTTTTGAATTTCCAGATATTGGGTAACTGCTTGCCTAATTGCGCTTTCTGTGTATTAGATAAATTACTTTGGAAAGCGGTTGTGCCGGGGAAACTACCTGGCAATTTTCTGGTGCCGTTGTCAAAACCCAGGAAATCAGTTTTGCTGCCTTCGTAAGAGTTAAAGTTTTCGAAAGTAGTGCCGCCCCGGTAAGAAGTGGAAATACCAAACGTGGTAGCATTTTCGTTAACGGTATTTTTGGTATATATCTTTATTGCTCCACCCGCAAAATCACCCGGCAACTCCGGTGCGGGCGATTTATAAATTAATACCCGGTCTATCACGCTGGTGGGTAAAATATCAAAAGAAAAGGCCCTTACATCTACCTCCGAACTGGGTGTTAAGGCATCGTTCAGCATTACCGAGTTGTACCGTTCGCTTAACCCCCGCACCACTATAAAGCGGTTGTCCATAATGGTAATGCCAGGAATGCGTTTTACCACCTCAGCCGCATCGCGATCCTGCGCCCGCACAATCTGCTCGGCCGACATCCCACTCACGATAATGTTGCTTTTCCTAATTTCGTTTATCAAAGAAATATCGGTATTGGTTTGCCGTGCACCGGTTACCGTAACCGCTGCCAGTGCCGTAGCCGACTCTTCCATGGTAATATTTAAAGTAGTGATATTGCCGGCTGTTACCTGCACTTTTGGTAATATCAGCGGTTTGTATGACACATAAGTGGCCGATAAATCGAAAGTACCCGGTGCCAGCGAAATTCTAAACCTACCTTCATAATCGGTGGTAGCGCCCTGGGTGGTGCCGGTTACAGCTACAGTAGCCCCAATAATAGGTTCCTGGGTGGTTTTGTCGATTATTCGACCGGCTAAAATTCCAGTCTGCGAAAAAGCGGGGATGGTAACCGCTAAAAGGGTGAGTAAAAGTAAAGTTGCTCTCATGAAATGGTTACAGTTTAGTCTCGATGCAAAACTATAGCCCTTATTTTACCTCAGAATTAAGGCAGCATTACGGATTGGTTAAATTACCCAGGCAAATATTACGGTAGTGTTAATAGCTTTCGTAGAGACAGAAGACACCGTAAGTTTATATACCGCCTGGAAAGGTAATGGGTATCTGGTTGTAGTTATTAAAAGGTAACCCCCTGTAGTTTGAAATTATTTTCCGGTTAATTAAAGGCCTATAAAACTTCCGCAAATAAACCGTACTAAAGGTTAAAAGAACCGTTGTTGCGCGTTTTCATCAGCAACTTGCCGGTCAAAAGACCATAGCCGTCAGGCTAAGGGATTTATGAGAATAATTAACAGCTGCTCGCGCCAGCTTTTAGCTGGTGGGTACCGATGAAAGGAAATTTTGGACAGCCTGCCAGTTGAAAACTGGCTAAATTTAGTAGCTCCAAGTTACACTTCGTTAATACAGAACCAGGGTAAAGAGCGATATCCTACTTAGCCGGACGGCTATGGTCAGAAGATGCGGCAAGGGCGACTTTGCGTAAGTCCTACTAGTAAAGGACGAAAGGTTTTTATGCAGCAAATTGATTATGCATTTTCTCAAAGTATTAATCTGACTTTTATAGGGGTGAGACACTCAGATGTTTTCAGATATTAACCCCTACCCCGCGGCCCTTCTTTTAACCATGGAATCAACCTTGATTCTCATATAGAACTTATCTAAGGCAATCAGTTAAAAAACTTGCTTTGTTTACTTTTATAAAGATTTTTGTTTAAAGGAAAGCTAAATAATCAAATCGTTTATTTAAATATATAGACTTTTAGCTTTATAAATAACCCGCTTACCTGATGTTAGAATAGAATTATGATTTTACCGCTTATAAGCAAAAGTTAAACTTTAATAAAATTTCAGTTTATTAAAGCTAATTACATACATCTACAAAATAATATGAGTTATAACTGCAAAAATATTATTATTTAATAATTTATTTTAAAATACTTGTAAATTGAATATTTATAAGTATTTTAATGGCATGAAAACGTCGAAACACATCTCCCCGGCTGACTTTAAATATTTTATAGTGCAGCAAGGATGCCAAAATGCGGTAGGAATTATTTCGGAAAATGAAGAATCAGTTTCTTTCTGCAATTTAACGCTCGTTCCCTACCTTCACGCCCTAACGGGAAAAATAGAATTTAAATTAGAACCTTGCCCCGAAACTGCCATCCGGTTTTCGGCCAACCCTACTTTTAAAAATAATGTACAGATTGGAATTACGCGGTCGATGATTGATTTGACCAAGGACTACCTGGAAGTGGAACGGGTATTACAGTTTAACAAAAAGGCAGAAGGTATCCAGGTAAATAAAATCACCCAGAACCAGGTATAAGAATTTAGAAAAGCCTGCTTTGTTATTTAAAACAGGTCCTTTTATAGCAGATATTTCTCCTACACCGGCAGAAAGCACAATGTCATACGGTAAGCATCGTTAAATCAAGCCTTTTGGCAGGAACGTTGGCCCATACCATTAAAAACACCTATTGAACGTTCTAGTATTGCCTGGCTAAAAAACCAGTTAAAATATCCGTTGGACAATAGCGGAACTAAACCTTTGTCTCCTGTAGGTGCACGAGGTAACGGGTAAGTTTATCCCATTGCAAAGCCTGAAAACCGGCCCAGCCACCTTCTGCTACGATCGTATTCACTACTGCCCGATTACCGGCTTCTACGCCCTGGTTATTGATTCTTTCGTTCCGGCCAATTTCCAAAGCTTTTAGTAGCTTACCCTGGCGTTCTACCCGGAAAGTACTGCTGGCCTCTTTGCCAAAAAAATGTTTCACCTCTTCGGTGTTTTCGGTGTGGGAAGCGGGCGCCGGACTCGGGTGTACCACAAATTCAGCGAGGTTATCGTCCTGGCGGAGATCGGTTACCTGAACCCAATTTTCCGGTGCCGGACCAGGCAATATAATTTTAATAAAATCTCCTACCTGCGGTATAGTAGCTCTTGATTTATTGCCCGCGGCATCGAATAACTCAAAAGTTGAATTAATACCGGGTAAGTCCGACCATTTATTAATTCCGAATAATTTTTGTTTTGAAAGCGTAAAAGCTTCGCGGGCTTGGTCCTCATCCGGGTAGGTAATTTCATTTGTATATTCTTTATCTTTTACATCTTCCCCCCGTAGTACCTCTATTTCCTTCTTCACATTATTTACAATATTTTGCAATCCCATGACTTATCCGGTTTATATGTGTTTTCAAAAAGTACGCGCCAATATCTTAAATGTTTATAAAACCGGTCTTCCGGCGTCATTAAATTTTCTGCACCACACCTTTAAGTAGTTTCCTATTGCATCTATTCGGTAATTATAATACCGTTAAACTTAATTAATCTTCTCCTGTTCATTATAAGCGCCTTACCCCCATTATTTATTATTTGTTCGATATCTCTACCGATAAAGGATTTGTTTCGTAAGGCAATGTCAGCAAGGGCAAATTGGCCTGGCCGATAAATTGACCAGTAATGCTTCATTGGAAAATTTTCTCCAGAAATGAAAGTCGGTTCGGGATTAAAACCGTCATATCTGTTTTTTGGGCCGCTACAAATTCCCGGATATTGTCGGCAAGATCTTCGGTCAGCCGGAAATGTACCTGGTAGGTTAAATCGAAGAATTGGGTATCCAGCGCCCTTAGTGCTTTCAGGGTTTTACGCTGTACTTCCTGGGGATTGTTATCTCGGTAAAGATGCAATATTTGCAAAGTGGTACCTAAAATACTAGTCTAATCCCGCAGCGAACCCAATATAAAATTATCTGGTAAGTGCTTCATACTGGCGGCAAAAAAAGATAAATCTAATATTATTAAGCGGCATTTTGCAACAGTAATGCCATCACGGGCACTTTTCGCTCGAAAAAAAATAAACGTAAGCCGCGTTATCTCCCAATTATTTCGGAATATTTATTTTTATCAGGCAAGTTATTTGTCCAGGAAATAACCTGAATAAAATTTAAGCCTTGCCGGTGATATGATTTAGGAGCTATCGCCAAAAAAGATGGGAAAAACATGCACGGGTTGGTTAACCAGAATTTTCCGGCAATAAAGGCTTTTATGAAGGACATTTATTTTTGATTATCCACTTTAGTCAGCCATGTCCTGGTTTTATTTTTTTTAATTATAAGAGGAAAAATGAGGCGTTTGGGATTTTAGTAAAAAAACATACTTAGGTCTTGCGTTTCTTTTCAACCCAAGTGGTATGCATTTTGGCAATTCCAATGGAGGCTACCAGCCAAAGCGTAATATAAATATAAGGGAGATCGGCAATGTACTGCATAGGGAGGTATTGTAAGTACTTTAAAAAGATATAATGCAAATTAATGCAATATATTTGGATTTAAAAATACCTATTTTTAGGTATTTTGCTAATAAATACATCATTACTAAAATGAGTGCCGCTACTCATAAAATGGCTATTATAAGTTAACCACTTAAATATCAATTAGAATAAATTACCTTATTTTTAGCCAACTATTTATTATTTATAAATAAAATAATACTTTACCCATTTTTGATAATATTTATATCTTCATGAAATATTTATATTATCAATTATTAAGTATACGAATACCAAAATAAAACTAAATTTACATGCCGGATATACCAGCAAATATTAATCTAGGGGTTTGCAATATTTCTTGGCTGCGTATTTTAGTCCGTGTTGACAATTAGAGTAAAAGAGTAATAGCAGCCGCCAAGTGGAAGAAGGCGAAGAAAGAAGAAGCGGTTTTGTCGTATCTGGTAGCAAAACGTCGATATAAACTCTAATCAATTTATATTAATCCTATTACACCGAGGGCAAACAACGCTTTTGAAGAACCAGACCGTTAAGCTAATATGGCGAAACTAGTATCCGTCTTTGAATATATGTACCTGTTTGCCGTGTTGGGTTATTTCCCGTTTGGGCTCTTTACTTAACTTTTTATTGTTTATCTTATCTGTTCCTAAAAGCAGTTAAAAACATGAATTAGGCCTAAACCAGCCAATGTCTGCTCATTGTTCTGGCGCGTAACTTGTTTGCTTCTGCATTTCCTTTAAACTTTTCATTTTGGTATTCCTAACTAAACTTTGCCGTCCGGAGGCATTACTTTTGCCAGGCCATTGTTATCCATTTGTAGCAACCAATGAACAATGTCAAACTTGTGCGCTCACGAATCGGTAATGCTACTGCCGTTAAACTTCCCATAATCCCGCCACTTAGCCCGAAAAAAGGCTAGCTGAAAGCGGCGATGCGAGCACCTTGTTGTAAGGAATAAAGGCATTGGAGCCATCAAGCTTCCCTGTTAAGGCTCGCTGGCCAGGGTTAAGCCGGTAAACTCGTACCGCAAAGGCGGCGAGTTGCAAATGCAGGTTGGTTAACCAACCTGTTTTCTTTTTCCTGAAGAAATAATAATTACAAACAGATTTTATCTTTTATCCCACCACCCTTTCGACACAAACGAATCGCCGTTGGATAGCCGGGCGGCGGCGGTCTTGTAATTTTCTTCGTTGAGTAAGGCTCCTGCGAAGAATAAATAGTACGGCGCAGAATAGTGCCGCTGGTGAAGCCAGCAAAGGGTCCTGGTTTCAGTACCGGAAAATTTATTCTGCGCCATTCGATAAAGGCTTCGTAAGACCGGCCAAATAACTATATCCATTTCCGGGTGCCGATCCGTTCCATTTACTTAACACCAGCCCCGGATTAATGGTGGTTACAAAGGTTGATGGGATATTTATTTTCCCAAAGTTGCCCGTGCCGGCAAATTCCTTATTTTGCTTATTCCATTCGCTTATTTGCTTATTCCATTCGCTCCAGCCATTCTTCCCTTTTATTATTTTTAAGGTACTAGAGCAGGTGGCGGTGGCGGCAGCATGGGCAACTTTCCTATCTTACTTTCTGCTTTTGTAAAGTCTTCCTGATTTTCAATAATGTAAACTTCCTCGGCCCCTGATTTAAGCGTCAGGTAAATCCTGTCGGCTGGGTAGAAGAAACCTTTATCCCGCAGCTGCTTCTGCATCTGCTCAATGTCGTAGCGCCATTTTATGTTGGCTACTTCCGGATTACGTTTTAAAAGGTTTCAAATTCTGCTGACCACCGCCGCTGAGTATCTTCCGGGGTATAAGCATCGCCCATGAATAGTTGCGCTGTCCTGAGTTTTTGTTTCCCCACTTCGCTGGCTAAGTCATATGTTTCCTAGGTTCCGTCCTGAAAAAAAGCTATCACGGTTTTTCTATCAACTTGTTTCCAGGTCACCATGTTCTTAGGTTCTTTTTGGTTGGCAGGGTTGTTAAGGCCGTAAATATTTAAACCATTTCCCTGCACCAGGGGCAATTCCAGGTTCACTTTTATACCCTCCGCGTGCTGCACACTCCGGAAAGAAAGTAATAATAATGCCACCACAGGCAACAGGAAGAGAAATTTCGCCAGGGCTGGCCGGGCGCTTGGAATTTTGTTCATCATAACCATACGTTTTTTAAGGGTGGAAAAATTAAACTGGTTGGCCAGCCTGAAGGCCGGGGTTCCGGTAACCTGTAAGAGTAAATATTGGTAATGCTTTTTATCGGTTCCGGTTTGCAGTACCTGCCGGTCGGCAATAAATTCCAGGTTTTGCCTTAACTGCCCGCGCAACAGCCAGACAAAAGGGTTATACCAGTTTAGGATACAAATCAATTCCATCCAGACGATATCGGCCGTATGGCCTTGTTGCACGTGCACCAGTTCGTGCCGGATAATTTCCGGCAGATCCTTTTCCTGGTGCAAATGCCGGTTCAGGAAAACAGACCGGCCAAAAGAAAAAGGCACAATAGCTGCATCTACCTGGTAAATTTTAACGGGCTGGTCGGATATTAAGCGACTCGCCCGCCGGAGCCGGAGAAATGAAATAACCTGCACTCCTAACCTGATAAACAAAATAATGATGCCGCTCAATAGCCCCATTAAAAGCCAGTTGCCAGTATTTAAGGCTGGATTTGCTGCGGCATCTGGCCGTAAGGCAACGCCCCTGCTACCGGCGGAAAATATTCAATGACGGCGGGAATGGGCGCTTCCCGGGCTCCGTGCCAGAGGGTAGAAATATCAATTAAGGGTATCAGAAAAGACAAGCCCGTGAATGCTAATAAATACCAGCGGTTCCAGTTGTAAAAAGTCAGGTTTTGTAATACCAACCGGTAAAACAAATAAACCATGGCCAGGCTAAGGGTTAACTTAAGCAGATAGGCGAATAGAACAGCGGACATAGCTTCACTTTTTATCTTTTCCTTCAATCAAATCGATGATCTCTTTCAGCTCCTCGGCCGATAGCTTTTGTTCTTCCACGAAGAAGTTAACCAGGTTTTTAAAAGAATTGGCGAAGTAATGCTGCACCACGCCATTCATAAATTTCTTTTTGTATTCTTCTTCCGATACGGTGGGGTTGTAGAGGTAGGCGTTGCCCACCAGCCGGCTGGTTAAATAGCCTTTCTTCTCCAGGTTTTTGATGGTGGAGGCCAAGGTCGTATAAGGTGGCCGGGGCTCCGCCATCTGTTCCAGAAATAATTTCACGTGGCCTTCACCTGTTTTCCAGACAGCCTGCAGGGCCTGCTCTTCCGGGGGGGGGTTAATTTTTCCATTTTGTATTGCTTTTAATCCTTATACTACGAACCGTTCTTAATATTACGAATACTTCGTATTAATACGAAGTATTCGTAATAATATTTTTTGCTTTTATCAACTTAATATAGAGGTGCCAAACGATTAGCCCGTTTTCGGTGTTAGTATAGCAGGAGATGCGGTTAAAAATCTTTAACTTTGTCCCTCTTTTTCACAGACAGCTTAGCAGCGATGGATTACCTTAAATTACTGAACGACTCTCAACGGCAGGCCGTAGAACAAACCGAAGGCCCGGTGATGATTATTGCGGGCGCTGGCTCCGGCAAAACGCGGGTGCTTACTTACCGCATAGCCCACCTAATCAGGAAAGGGGTAGACCCTTTTAATATTTTATCTTTAACCTTTACGAATAAAGCGGCGAAAGAAATGCGCCAGCGGATTGAAAAGGTAGCGGGTGCCGAAGCTAAAAATATTTGGATGGGCACCTTTCACTCGGTATTTGCCCGCATTTTACGGGCCGAAGCGCCAAAAATCGGCTACCCCAGCAGCTTTACCATTTACGATACCGACGACTCCAAATCCCTGATCCGGAATATTGTGAAGGAGATGGACCTGGACGATAAACTTTACAAGCCCGGCATGGTCCTGGGCCGGATATCGGCAGCGAAGAACAAACTTATTTCTTACCAGCAATATAAAAACGACGCAACCATTCAGGCCGACGATGAGGCAGCCCTGCGACCAAAGATCAGTAAGATATACGAGACCTATCAGAATCGCTGTTTTAAAGCCGGCGCCATGGATTTCGATGACTTGCTCTTTAACACCAACGTGCTGTTCCGCGACCACGTAGATGCTCTGAATAAATACCAGCATATATTTAAATACGTGATGGTGGATGAGTACCAGGATACGAATTATTCGCAGTACCTCATCACCCGCAAACTGGCCGCCAAAGACCGCAATATTTGCGTGGTTGGCGACGATGCCCAGAGTATTTATGCTTTCCGGGGCGCCGATATTCAGAATATTTTAAATTTTGAACGCGATTACCCCGAGCTGCAGGTATTTAAACTAGAGCAAAACTACCGCTCCACCAAAAATATTGTGCACGCGGCCAACTCGGTAATTAAAAACAATAAAGCTCAGCTGCGCAAAGATGTCTTTACCGACAACGAAGAAGGTACGCTGATTGAGGTTTTAAAAGCCAACTCCGACAACGAAGAAGGCAAACTGGTGGCCAACGCTATTTTCGAAGAGAAGATGAACAACCACCTCTCTTACGAAGATTTTGCTATTCTGTACCGCACCAATGCCCAGAGCCGGGCCATGGAAGAGGCCTTGCGGCGCATGAATATTAAATACCGCATTGTGGGCGGCCTGTCGTTCTATCAACGGAAAGAAATAAAAGACCTGATATCTTACCTGCGCCTGACGGTAAATCAGAACGACGAACAGGCCCTGCGCCGGGTAATCAACTACCCCAAACGCGGCATCGGCGACACGACCATTGAGAAAATTATTGTCTCGGCCAGCGAAACCGACCACACCATCTGGGAAGTGGTGAGCAACGCCAAAAGCTTTTTAACCGGCCGGGTAGCCACTCCCATCGAGGATTTTGCTACCAAAATAAAAAGCTTTACGGTACTGGCCGAAACCAATGATGCCTTTGAAGCGGCCAAACACATTGCCAAGCAGTCGGGCATTATCGAAGATTTGTACGCCGATAAATCTATTGAGGGCGTGGCCCGGTACGAGAACATCCAGGAATTACTTAACGGTATAAAAGAGTACGTCGACGATCCGGAAAAAGAAGATAAAAGCCTGGGCGCTTTCCTGCAGGATATTGCCCTGATTACCGATGTAGACACCAAAAAAGAAGATAACGGTGAGTACGTTACCCTCATGACTATTCACTCGGCCAAAGGGTTGGAGTTCCGCAACGTGTTTATTGTGGGCATGGAAGAAAACCTGTTCCCAAGCCAGATGATGCTGAGTTCCCGGGCCGATTTGGAAGAAGAGCGCCGCTTGTTTTACGTGGCTATTACCCGGGCCGAGAAAAAGCTGACCCTCTCCTACGCCACCAGCCGCTACCAGTGGGGTAACCTGCGGTCCTGCGAAAAGAGCCGGTTTATCGACGAAATAGAGCCTACTTTCCTCAACTTCCAGTACAGCGACGGGCAAAGTGCTTTTGAAAAAGTGTTAAAGAAAAAGAGTACCCTGATAGCGCCGGTTACTAAGAAAGCCACGAACTACGTGCCCCCCACCGACTTCGTACCAAGCGACACCTCGAACCTGCAGGCCGGTATGCGCGTAGAGCATCCCAAGTTTGGTTTTGGCGTAGTAGCTAAAATGGATACCCAGGGTAACAGCATTAAAGCCATTATCGATTTTGAGGAAGCCGGCGAAAAAACCCTGCTCCTCAGCTTCGCCAAACTCCGGATACATGAGTAGCGGTTCGATAGTTCGATGTTTGATGTTCGATTATTCGGGATTTTGAAGTGGCTAATATATTAAAAACGGTTTTTCCCTGTTATATTTTAAAACCGCAGTTGTCCTGTAACAACGGTAAACAATTATTGAGAATAATGTAATTCTGAGTACTCGAATAGTAAATATTCAGAATAATATTATTTGCTATTCGAACATCGAACAATCGAATATCGAACATACAAAAAAAATATTACCTTTGATCGTTAAATTACCTCTATATGGTTGCTAATTCCTCTTTTAAACAAGAATTGCTGCTGCGCGAATACGGCATCAATGTTCAAAATATTGTAAAATACATTTTATCTGTTCCGGATAAAGCCGATCGTACGCGGATGGCGCATTTACTCGTAAACCTGATGGCGAAGCTGAATCCCAGTATCCGGGAAATTCAGGATTCGCAGCAGAAATTCTGGAATCACCTGTATGTGATGTCAGATGCAAAGCTGGACGTGGACAGTCCGTTTCCGCTGAGCGCGATGGAGTACCTGAACGACAAGCCGCAACGCATGGAATTGCCCACGCAGGTGCCTACCTATAAGCATTATGGCAAAAACGTAGAACACCTGATCAACCGGGCCATCCTGCTCGAAAATCCACAGGAACGCGAAAATGCCATTATTTCCATTGGCAAGCTGATGAAAACTCTTTACCGGACCTACAACCGCGATAATATCAACGACGAAATAATCCTGAATAATTTACGGGAATTATCAAAAGGTCAACTGGATATTGATTTGGCTTACGTAGAAGCAAATAGTCTTTTTGAATCGAATGTTAAATCCGGCAATTCCGGCAATTATTCCAATCAACAGAATAGCCAACAAAATACGCAGCGTAAAAAACAACTGCAAAGCCAGAATGTAAACCAACGCCGGAAGCAATAACGCTTTTGGCCTGCATATCGGTCAAAAGCGTTATTGCTTCCGGACGGCGTTACCGAATATTCCATCCTATTTTTTTTCTAACATTTACTTTAAAACAATAGAGAGAACCTAACCTGGTTCTCTTTTAAATATTGCTTTAACCTAAAACGAATTTTTAAAATTTTAAACGTACTAAATGGCCTCATTCGAAGTTATAGGCGGCAATAAATTAAAAGGCGATATTTACCCCCAAGGTGCCAAAAATGAAGCTTTACAAATTTTGTGTGCCGTCTTACTTACTGCCGAACCCGTTACAATTGCAAATATTCCGGATATCAGGGACGTAAATAAACTGATTGAATTATTGGCCGATCTGGGCGTTAAAGTTACCCGCAATTCCCCGGACACCTACACCTTTCAGGCCGATGATATTAATTTAGATTACCTGAAAACAGATTCTTACGTGGCGCAAGGCCGGGCCATCCGGGGTTCGGTTATGATAATGGGGCCTCTGCTTACCCGCTTTGGCACCTGCATGCTGCCCAAACCAGGCGGCGATAAAATAGGCCGCCGCCGGATGGATACCCACTTTATAGGCCTGCAGAAATTAGGCGCCCAGTTCACCTACGATTCGCAGGATAGCTTTTTTCATATCGAAGCGCCGAATAAACTTAAAGGCACTTACATGCTGCTGGACGAAGCTTCAGTAACTGGCACCGCCAATATTGTGATGGGCGCCGTAATGGCCGAAGGCATCACTACTATTTATAATGCTGCCTGCGAACCTTACCTGCAACAGCTGTGTAAAATGCTTTGCCGAATGGGTGCCAAAATCAGTGGTATCGGTTCTAATTTATTAAGTATTGAAGGCGTCGAAAAATTAGGCGGTACCGAGCACCGGATGCTGCCCGATATGATTGAAATTGGTTCTTTTATGGGCCTAGCCGCCATGACCGGTTCCGAAATAACCATCAAAAATGCCCAGATTACGGAGCTAGGTATTATCCCGGATACTTTCCGGAGCCTGGGGGTTAAGATGGAATTTCAGGGCGATGATATCTATTTACCGGCCCAGGACCATTACGAAATAGATACGTACATCGACGGCAGCATCCTGACCATTGCTGACCAAATCTGGCCAGGATTTACCCCCGACCTGATAAGTGTGGCCCTTGTTACGGCCACCCAAGCGAAAGGCACCGTCCTGATTCACCAGAAGATGTTTGAAAGCCGTTTGTTCTTCGTAGATAAACTCATTGATATGGGCGCCCAGATTATTCTCTGTGATCCGCACCGGGCAACTGTAATCGGGCAAAACCGCCAGGTACCGCTCCGGGGCATCAGCATGACTTCGCCGGATATCAGGGCCGGGGTTGCCCTGCTCATTGCTGCTTTATCCGCCGATGGCCGCAGCATCATCGAAAATGTAGAACAGATAGACCGGGGCTACCAATATATCGACAAACGTTTAAACGCCATCGGCGCCGATATCAGAAGGTTGTAATAGTAAACGAGATAATCAATAATTTAAAAAGCCCGGTATTTATACCGGGCTTTTTTTGTGGCCAACTACCTACCGTTAGCGATGGAATAAATATATAGTTTTTCTTATGGATTATTTAGGCTGGTGCATCTGTTTATTATAGCGCCTCCTGGCCAGATCGCTGTTTCTTAATATTCACGTTAAAATCCAGAAGAAATGTAACTGCTAATTATTTTCGCCCTCACACTTTCGTTGTTTTGCCGCTGCCAGGTTAAAACAGCTTTTCCAGAAAAAGACCCCGGAGATACATCCCAGGCGCATTATTTACCAGCGCCTCCAGAACAGCCAAACGAATCGTATGCCCGGGAAGAACAATCTGAATTAAAGGCTTCTGAAACCAGGCGTTATGAGGAACAACCAGTGGTCATACCAAATAGTTTAAATTATCTTCTATCCGTGTAGCCATTAAAGTAATAGCTTAAT